>CAXNDY010000273.1:0-3027 GCA_964201095.1 Saccharofermentanales bacterium | reverse complement strand
CGTGGCGATGATCAAGGGGATCCTCGAGGCGGCCTGATAGGAGGCGATCGCGCTCCGGACCTGTTCGGCCGTCCTGCCGTCGAAATCGGCCTGGAACAGCGTGAACCCGCCGAGATGGTAGGACTGCAGGATCCTGATCGCGTCCGTGCGGGGGCAACGGGCGACGAGCATCTGGCCGACCTTCTCCTCGAGGGTCATCGTCCGCATCATGGCGTAGGCCTGCTCATAGGATGCGGAGAAGATCCCGCCGTCCTTCCACGCGTCCGGCAGTATCGCCGGGTCCGGCGTCGGAGACGGGGAGGGCGTGGGCGAAAGCGTAGGCGAGAGCGTGGGCGAGGGGGTCGGCTGCGGAGAGGGAGTCGATGTGGGGAGCGACGTCGGAAGCGCCAAGGGAAACAGGGAGCAACCGGTCGACAGCAGACTGAGGACCACGGCGATCGAGGCCGCCAGAAGGGCCCGAGGGAACCGCTTCCGGTTCATCATCGACCCCCGAGGATCCGCTCGACGCGCTCGACTTCGGCGAGCACCTTCGGGACCCACTCCTCGTCAACCGGGTCGACGAGCAGGACGCGGAAGCCGAACTGCCGGCCGTTCTGGGACACCGAGACGTCGTCGTCGACGTGGAGGTCGATGCCGAACTTCGGCGGGTACTTGGAGGGCATGATCTCGGAGCGGCCATCCTGGACCTTCTCCATGTGGACGGCCTCGTTGACGACGCGGGCGAGATGGATCCCGTACCGGCGGAAGAGCTTTCGGATATGGCGTACCGGGCGCTCCGAGGTCGTATAGACGCAGACCTCGTGGCCACAGGCCCGAAGCTGCTTCATCAGGTCGATCGTGCCCTTGCGCAGGCGCTCGGTGTACACGAAGGGAAAGGGGAATCCGAGCAACGGTTCGCAGGGGTACACGGGATTCGACAGGATCAGGGTCTCGTCGAGGTCGAAGGATATCCTCATGCCGATATTATAACGGAAAGTGCGACGCGTTCGCGGAAGAGTTGTAGAATGGGGGAAGGGTTTTTCCAGCAAGTTCCTCTTGCCGAAGGAGGCATGCCATGGAGCCAGCCGTCTTCCGTTGGGCCGTGATCGGCCCGGGTTCGATCGCCCACCGCTTCGCCGAGGCGCTTCCGGCCGTCCCGGGCGCCGTACTGTACGCGGTCGCCTCCCGCGACCTCGGGCGGGCCAAGGAATTCGCGGTGCGCTACGGAGCTCCATCGGCCGTCGACTCCTATGAAGCCATCGCCTCGGACCCGCTCGTCGACGCCGTCTACATCGCGACGCCCCACCCGATGCACTGCGACCCCGCGATCCTGTGCCTCGAGCACCACAAGCCCGTCCTCGTCGAGAAGCCGATGTCCGTGAACGCCGCATTCGAGCGCCGCATGGTCGAGGCGTCCCGCCGCAACCGGACCTTCCTCATGGAAGCCATGTGGTCGCGCTTCCTGCCTGCGACGCGCCATGTCCGGTCGCTCCTCGCGTCCGGCCGCATCGGCGAGCCGCGACTGCTGACGGCCGACTTCTCCTACAGCGACGACCCCGCGGCATCGAAGCGGAACTTCCAGCCGGAGCTCGCCGGTGGGGGCCTGCTCGACGTCGGCATCTACGTGATGGCCCTGGCTTCGATGGTCTTCGGACCGAGGCCCGTCGCGTCGTCCTCCTTCGCCCGCATCGGCGAGACCGGTGTGGACGAACATGCGGCCATGCTGCTGAGCTATCCCGGCGGTGGAGTCGCCTCCCTGACCTGCGGCGTGCGTGCGCTGGGGTCCGGCGAGGCTCGTTTGGCCGGAACGGAGGGGCGCATCGAACTCAAGCCCTTCTGGCGGGCCGAGGCGGTGAAGCTTGTCACCCGAGCGGGCGAGGAGACCACCGAGTTCCCGTTCGACGGGAACGGGTTCGAATACGAGATCCGCGAAGTCATGGACTGCGTCCGGCAAGGACGGCTCGAAAGCCTGGATTACCCGCTCGACGAGTCGATCGCCATCATGGAGACGATGGACGGCTTCCGGCGCGCGTGGGGTCTGGTCTTTCCAATGGAATAGGGAGGTCCGGGAGGTTCGCATGAACGTGAAACTGGTCGCCTGGCTCATCATCATCGGCATGGTCGTATCGATTCTCGCCGTCGCGCTGTCGACGGTGCTGGAGCCCTGACCTAGGCGAAGTCAACTGTTTTCAAGAATCGACTCCAATTGAAAGACAAGTTCGGGAAGTCCCTTCATGACAATGGCGTTGATGTTGTTCGGCAGAATTCCTTCGTAATCGTGGATGATCCGATTCCGTAGTCCTTTCATGGCTGCCCAGTTTACGAAAGGATACTTCGACTGCACGGATTCATCAACAAAACGGACCAACTCACCAATCTGTGCCAGATTGAAGACGATGGCTTCAAGGGTTCGTTCGTCCTGAATCCAATCGTCCTGTGCAAGTGAATAGTGGATACACTTCTTTGAATGAATCAGGATCTTCTCGATGGCTCTATGCGATCTTTCGTTCATACAGGAGAACACCTCCAGCATCGATTTCCTTTTGAAGGGTAGATCCATTTACGATTTCCGACACATCGAACAAATCGACATCGAGCTCGAGTGTTCGAACAACAAGATCGAGAAATCTGAAAAAATCGAGCCCAATCAGACGACCCTTGGAGTCGATGACGATGTCGACATCGCTGAGTTCATCGTTCGAGCCTTTTGCGTAGGAGCCGAAGAGAATCGCACGCTCGATGGGTTCGTTGTCGAAAATCGGTAGAAGTTTCTCCTTGATCCGCTCAATGGAATCCATTCGGCTATTCTCCCTTCGATTCCAGTATATCACGGACCTACCGGACCTCGATCCTCCCGCTTCCGGCGACGGTCACCTTGGTGCGGTTCTCGAACCCGGTAGGGATATGCAGCGTTCCCGAGCACCCATCCGGCACGGAGACCTCGATCTCGAGCACACCGGAGGCGGCGCCGGCGGTTCCGGAGCCCGCTCCCGCCACCTGCCATGAGCAGGAGACGGTGCCGCACGGGGAGTCGTGGTGCGCCTTCGC
>CAXNDY010000272.1:0-3030 GCA_964201095.1 Saccharofermentanales bacterium | reverse complement strand
AACAATCGGGTGGAACCGGAACCGCTGCCTTCTCTTGAGGTACATCCATGCGTCTGCGTACCCCGACCGCGTCCGCCGCACTGGCCACCGCAGCCATCGCGACCGCTCTCGCCCTTGCGCTCCTGCTTTCGGGGTGCGGGCCTTCCGCGATCTTCGGCCGCACCACGCCGACGGCTTCCCCGACTGCGACGCTGGCTCCGACGGCTATGCCCTCCCCGACTCCGACGCTCGAGCCGACGCCGACGCCCGGACCCTCGCAGGACCGCACCCTCGACTGCACCTTCCAGGCCTCCTCGGGCGGAGCGACGGTCCAGAATGCATCCGATGGGAATGAGGCAACGTCCTGGACGAGCGACCGACTCGCGTCGCAGACCTTCGACGTCGCGTTCCCGAAGGACGCGACGGTCGGCGGCGTCTATCTCCAGTGGGCCCGGATCCCATCGGAGTGGACACTCTCGGTCCGGACGGAGAGCGGAGACTGGAAGGTCGTCCACGACCAGGACGACGACGCGTTCCTGAACGACTACGTCGCCTTCGACGAGCCTTGTGAAGCCGTGCGCATCACGGCGGATGGGACCGCGCAGGCCGTGCGGCTGTCCGAAGTGACGGTCTACACCCGGGGACGGCTTCCGGAGCACGTCCAGGTGTGGAAGGAACCCGGCACGGACGTGGATCTGATGGTGGTCGCTGCCCACCCCGACGACGAATTCCTCTACATGGGCGGGACGCTTCCGTACTATGCCGGCGAGAAGAGCCTGCAGGTCGTGGTAGTCTACATGACCTGCTATCCGGAGGGTCGTGCGTTCGAAGCCCTGAATGCGCTGTGGGCTTCCGGCGTGACGAACTACCCCGTCTTCGGGGGATTCCACGACGCCAAGACCTTCAGCCTCTCGGCCGCGAAACTCCACTGGAACGAATCGGAGGTCATGGGGTTCCTCGTGGGACTCCTACGGCGGTACAAGCCGAAGGTCGCGGTGTCCCACGACCTCGCGGGCGAATACGGCCACGGAGCCCATTCCCTGACGGCGGCGTGGCTGCTGGAGGCCATCTCGTACGGTCCGGACGCCGCCCGCTTCCCTTCGTCCGCCGCAGAGTCCGGGACCTTCCAGGTGCTGAAGTGCTACCTCCATCTGTACGCGGACAACCCCGTCACGATGGACTGGAACACCCCGCTCGCGCGCTTCGGCGGCCGGACCGCCCTGGAGATGGCCCGGGAAAGCTACGCCCTGAACCTGTCCCAGCAGCAGTACAGCCCACGGGTACTGGACTCGGGGCCGTACGACTGCAGCCGGTTCGGACTGGTCCGCAGCGAAGTCGGTCCGGACGTGCGGAAGGACGACTTCTTCGAGAACGTCGTCCTGTCGGGCGGGTAGATCTATTCGGCGAAATAGGAGCAGCAGTAGTCCACGACGCCGTCGGATTCGACGGTGAAACGGCTGCGGGCCGGTACGTCGAAGGACTGTCCGGCTTCGAAGACCGCCCAGAGACTGGTGCCGGGAAGGAGCGCCCGGAGTGTTCCCGCGAGGATCTCCATGCGTTCCCTTTCGGCGGTGCCGAACTCGTAGCGTCCCGGCAGGATGATGCCGAGGGTGCGGCGCGTGCCGTCCTCCCACAGGACGGTCCGGCTGGTGACCTTGCCGTCGAAATACACGTTGGCCTTCTTCACGACCGAGACCTTGTCGAAGCGTTCCATGCCGACCCCTCTCCGTCGCCTTCGCTATTTCGAGGCGTTGAACTCCTTCATGATCTCCACGGCGATGACGTTGCGCTGGATCTGGTTGGTGCCTTCGTAGATCTGGGTGATCTTCGCGTCGCGCATCTTCTTCTCGACGGGGTATTCCTTCATGTAGCCGTAGCCGCCGAGGACCTGGACCGCGTCGGTCGTGACCTTCATGGCGGTGTCCGACGCCATGACCTTGCACATGGCCGACTCCTTGGAGAAGTTCTTCGCGCCGGAGTCGATGGTGCGGCAGGTCGCGTAGACGAGCGCGCGGGAGGCCTCGATCTGGATGGCCATGTCCGCGAGGATGTGCTGGATGGCCTGGAAGCCGGAGATGGTCTGGCCGAACTGCACGCGCTGCTTGGAATACTTGACGGCCTCCTCGTAGGCGCCCTGGGCGATGCCGACGGCCTGGGCCGCGACGCCGGGACGGGTGCGGTCGAGCGTCTTCATGGCCACGATGAAGCCCATGCCCTCGCGGGACAGCAGGTTGGCCTTGGGGATCCGGCAGTCCTGGAAGACGAGCTCGACCGTGCAGGACGCGCGGATGCCCATCTTGTTCTCCTTCTTGCCGAAGGTGAAGCCCGGGGTGCCCTTCTCGACGATGAAGGCGGAGAAGCCGCGGGGCCCCTTGGTCCGGTCGGTGCAGGCGACGACGGTGTAGATGTCGGCCTCGCCGCCGTTGGTGATCCACTGCTTGGTGCCGTTCAGGACGTATTCGTCGCCGTCGAGGTCCGCCCGGGTCTTGACGCCGGCGGCGTCGCTGCCCGCGCCCGCCTCGGTCAGGCCGAAGGCCGCCATCTTCTTGCCGGACGCGACATCGGGGAGATACTTCATCTTCTGCTCTTCGGTGCCGAAGAGGAGGACGGGGAAGATGCCGAGGCCGGTGCCGGCGAAGGACAGCGCGATACCGCCGCAGGCGCGGCTGAGCTGCTCGACGACGAGGCTCATCTCGAACACGCCGCCGCCGAGGCCGCCGTACTTCTCGGGGATGTACACGCCGCAGAGGTCGGAGTCGCCGAGGATCTTCACGATCTCGTGCGGGAATTTGCCTTGCTCGTCGTATTCGAGCGCGACGGGAGCGATCTTCTCGTCGGCGATCTTGGCCGCGATCTCCTGGATCATCTTCTGCTCTTCGGTCAGAAAATAGTTCATGCTCGTCTCTCCTCGCCTTCACGGAATATCCCTTTGATAGTCAAAGCGATTATAAACGAGGATTCCGCACGATGCAATCGGGGGGAGAGGACGGAGGCGAACCTGGTGCCGTCGCTTCGACGACCTACTTCACCGAAGGGGTATAGAACCCATCC
>CAXNDY010000271.1:0-3032 GCA_964201095.1 Saccharofermentanales bacterium | reverse complement strand
TATATATCCTCTTTGAGTACATCGATGGCATCACGATCGCCGATCAAGAACTGACCGAGATGCAGGTCGCCGAACTGGCCGGCATGATCTCCGAACTCCACGCGCACGGAGCCGAAGTCCCCTGCCCGACCCATCGGATCCGCGAAGATTTCGCCGTCCCCTTCTGCGCCCATCTGAAACGCTCGATCAACCAGAATCAAGCAGACCATCCAGCGGATCTGAGGGCGATCCTTGCGTCGCATCGGGAAAGGCTGACATACTTGGCTGATCGGACGGAGTCGTTGGCCGATCGAATGAAGGCCGCCGATCCTGCCATGCAGCTCTGCCACACCGATGCGCACGGCTGGAACCTGATGCAGAATCGGTATCTGATGCTGATCGATTGGGAGGGCATGAAACTGGCCCCTGTCGAAGCCGATCTGTTCATGTTCTACGACAAGCCGTTCTGGGAGCGATTCCTCTCGGTCTACAGGAAAAAGCATCCGCGATTTGTTGTTTCCCTCGACGCCATGGACTTCTACCTCAACCGCCGTAGAATCGAGGATGTCTGGGAATTCATCGACCGGATCCTGCACGATCCGATCTCCTCGGATCTTCGCGACAAGTCGATGCAACTCCTCGGAAAGGAACTGGACGCGGTCGGATAGTCGAGCAACCCCGTTCCTCGGGGGGCAGGAAGGTCATGGATTCCTTTCCGATTGTGTACTTCCGATTGTGTACCCGGTACCGTATGGTATTCTGACTTGCAGGAGGACTACAACATGGAGACGCTTACGAGCCGGGAACGGGTATGGAAGACGCTGCGGCACGAGCCGGTGGACCGGGTGCCGAGACAGCTGTGGGCGCTTCCGGGCGTCGGCATGTTCCGGGCGGAGGAACTCCAGAAGATGCGGGAGAGATTCCCCTCCGATTTCGCCGAGCCGCTGGTCCGATACGGCTCGTCGCGACGCTCCCGTGGCGTTCCGAACATGCCTGGCATCAATACGGACGATTGGGGCAGCATCTGGCATGTGGGCGAACCCGGCGTGATCGGCGAGGTCAAGGAATACGCGATTCCGCGGCTCGAGGACGTGGACGGCTACGAAGTCCCCTGGGAACTGCTCGAGGAGGCTGATTTCTCGAAGGTGGACGAAGGCTGCCGGACCACCGACCGGTTCGTGCTGGGTGGCACGGCGACGCGGCCGTTCGAGCGCATGCAGTTCCTGCGCGGCACGGAGAACCTGTTTCTCGACCTGGCGGCCGGGGAGCCGGAGGCCTTTGCCCTCCGCGACAAGCTCCACGCCTTCTCGATGCGGGAGATGGCCATGTGGGCGGCCACGAAGGTGGACGGCGTGTCCTTCATGGACGACTGGGGCACGCAGCAGAGCCTGCTGATCTCGCCCGCCCTCTGGCGCTCCTTCTACAAGCCGCTCTACAAGGAGTACTGCGACCTCCTGCACGCGGCCGGCAAGGCGGTCTTCTTCCACTCCGACGGCCACATCGAGGCCATCTATCCGGATCTCGTCGAGATCGGTGTCGATGCCGTCAATTCGCAGCTCTTCTGCATGGATGTGGAACGGCTTTCGGACGTGCATGGGGATCGCGTCTCATTCTGGGGCGAGATCGACCGACAGTTCGTGCTGCCGTTCGGCACGACCGACGTGGTGCGCGCCGCCGTTGACTGGGTCGCCGCCGCGACCATCGGGCGTCGTGGCCGGACCGGGGTGATCGCCGAATGCGAGTGGGGCGTGCATGACCCGTACGACAACATCGCCGCCGTCTTCGACCAGTGGAACCAGTGGTAGAAGCGAACGCTACCGGGGATTGAACGAGCACCCCCGTGACAAAGCCTTAGCTGCCCAGGGGTTCAGCCCAGTTCGAAGTCCTTGTATTGCAGCTTGCCGTAGATGTCCGCAAGGGGACTGAAGTCCGTGATGGGGTTGTTCTTCAACTCCAGCTCCCTCAGATCCTTCACATTCGCCAGCGCGCTGACGTCGGTGATCTCGTTGTCGGTCAGGAGTGCGCTCCAGAGCTTCGGCAAGGCTCCCAGCGCCGATATGTCCGCGACGCCGCACCCCTTGATGTCGATCGCCTCCAGGTCCTGCATGCCCGCCAGCACATCGAGGCTCTTCAGACCCTGGTAGGGCTGGCCGGACTTGTAGATCCACTGGATGGTGAGAAACCGGAGTTTCGTCAGGTCCTTCAGCGGAGAGAAGTCGTTGGCGCGGATTCCGGTCATGCCGAGTTCCGTCAGTGAGGGAACCAGGGAGAGCGCCGAGATGTCCGTGACGCTGTTGTAGGAGAGGTTCAGGGTCTCCAGCTTCGGGAAGTACGCGAGATCCGCGATATCCCGGACGTCCAGGTCCGGATTCGCCTTCATGTCATCGAAGCTATGGTTCGATAGGTCCAGTTTCGTGACCGCTTCGGCTTCTTCGACCGTGATGACCCCGGTGGGCTTACCCATGGCGTTTCTTGCCTTGGCCTCGAACGCGGCGTCCGTGAACTGGACGGACTTCACGGGGACGGCCGTCGGCGTCGGTGTGGGCGCAACGGTCGGACTCCCCGCACAGGAGACGGTCGACGCGATCAGTAGAATCAACAACCCCATCCATGTGAACTTCTTCATGTAGACCTCCTTGCAGCCACGTCATCCAGAGACTACGCCGATACTCCATGCGAACATGATAACACCCCGGAATCGACGTTCCTACCCTGTTTTCCAGCGTTTCCGTGAACGCTTATGTGCCAGGACCCGCTTCCACCCCTATCATTCCACCGGTGCGTTCGGATATCATACGAGTCAGATGGCAATCATGCCGATTCCATGGACGAAAGTGCTCCGAGGGAGGGTAGGAATATGGACTCACCGACTGCACGGCTATCAGACCTGAAGATTTCCTGTACCGGATACTGGGGGGAGCGGGCGCTGGCACAGACGGACTACGCGGCGCGGTTGTCGGGGACGAAGGACGGACGGTACGACGCGGTCGTGTCGGCGGCGCTGGACGTGCTGGAGCGCGCGGTCGCGGCGGAGGGTGCCGTGGGGCGGTCCG
>CAXNDY010000270.1:0-3038 GCA_964201095.1 Saccharofermentanales bacterium | reverse complement strand
GTCCAGGGAATCAACATCCTCGGCGCGCATATCGACTCTCCCCGCATCGACCTCAAGCCGGTGCCCCTCTACGAGGACTCCGACCTGGTCTATTTCAAGACCCACTACTATGGCGGCATCAAGAAGTACCAGTGGGTCTCCATGCCTCTGGCGCTGCACGGCATCGTCGTGCGCGGCGACGGGACCAAGGTCACGATCTGCGTCGGCGAGAAGGACGAGGACCCCGTCTTCACGATCACCGACCTCCTGCCCCACCTCGGCATGGAGCAGATGGCCCGCAAAGCCAATGAAACCGTGAAGGGCGAGGAGCTGAACCTCCTCATCGGAAGCCTTCCCTATGGCGACAAGGAGCAGTCCGGCCGTTTCAAGCTGGGCGTCATGAAGCATCTCCACGACACGTACGGCATCACGGAGAAGGATCTCGTGTCCGCCGAACTCGAGATCGTTCCGGCGTTCCGCGCCCGCGACCTCGGCTTCGACCGCAGCTTCGTCGGTGCGTACGGCCAGGACGACCGCGTCTGCTCCTTCCCGGCGCTCGTGGCCGTGACCGACCAGGAGCGTCCGGACAAGACCTGCGTCTGCCTCCTCTCCGACAAGGAGGAGATCGGCAGCGACGGCAATACCGGCGCCAAGTCCCGCCTCTACATCAACTTCCTCGCCGACCTCTTCGCCAGGACGTCCGGCGGATACGATGAACTCGGCTTCCAGAAGTGCCTGGAGAATTCCCGGATGCTTTCCGCCGACGTCAGCGTCGGCTACGACCCGACCTTCGCCTCGGTCTCCGACCCGAAGAACTCGGCCTACATCGGCCGCGGCATCGTGCTCGAGAAGTACACCGGGCACCGCGGCAAGAACGACGCGAGTGACGCCAACGCGGAATTCTACTCCTCCGTGATCCGCTCCCTCGATGCCAACGGCATCCCGTGGCAGACCGGCGAACTCGGAAAGGTCGACGCGGGCGGCGGCGGCACCATCGCGAAGTACATGGCCAATCTCGGAATCGAGGTGCTGGACTGCGGCGTGCCCGTCCTGTCGATGCACGGTCCCTTCGAAGTGACCAGCAAGATCGACATCTACTACACCTATCTTGCCTACAAGCGCTTCATCGAAGCCGGCTGACCCGAGCGTCTGCCGACTCTGCCCCCGCGCCTGCGGGGCGGACCGAAGGAGCGGAGCGGCCGGCCTGTGCCGGACCTCCGCTCCCTTCGGTTCCGTGCGCGTCGCGAAGGTCATGCTCCACCGCTGGGAGGAGCCGTTCCTGGCCGGGCAGGGGGGAAGCGGCGCCGTCTTCTTCACGGGCTGCAATCTTCGCTGTGCCTTCTGCCAGAACCGCCCCATCAGCGCGCAGGACCGAGGCACGACCCTGTCGCCGTCCGAACTGGCCCGGCGCATGCTGGAGCTCCAGGGACAGGGTGCGGAAAACATCGACCTGGTCTCGCCCTCGCACTTCGTCGGTGAGATCGTCGAAGCCGTTCAGGTTGCGCGGACTCTGGGGCTATCCATTCCCATCGTCTGGAACTCCAACGCCTACGAACTCCCCGGGACGCTGGGTCGTCTGGCGTCGTCCGTCGACATCTTCCTGCCGGACCTGAAGTTCTTCGATCCGAAGGTCTCCGTGGACCTGTGCGGTGCCGGGGATTACTTCGCGATGGCGACGAAGGCCATTCGGTCGATGCGCGAGATCGCAGGACTCGCACGTTTCGTCGGTGCGCGCATGGTGCGAGGTGTCGCCGTCCGGCATCTCGTCCTTCCGGGATTGGCCGATGAAACCCATGCCGTTCTCGACTGGCTGGCGGCGAATCTGGAGCGGGACACGCCGATCTCCCTCATGCGGCAGTACACGCCCATGTACGACGCGGTGGACGGACTCGCGGGCTATCCCGCCCTCTCCCGACGTCTGACGACGCACGAATACCGGAAGGCCACGGACTACGCCGAGGCACTCGGTTTCACGAACCTGTGGCTGCAGGAGAAGGGGAGCGCCTCGGAAAGCTTCACGCCGGACTTCGACTCCACGGAAGAAGTCTAGTCGGTTCGACCCGATGCGTGCGTCCGACGTTCCGCGGCCAGTGGGTTGCTCTCCACGGCCTGGTGGAGCATGTCCTCGTCCACGTGGGTGTAGATCTCGGTCGTGGCGATGCTCTCGTGGCCCAGGATCCGCTGGAGCGAGCGGATGTCGACGTGGCCGTACTTGTACATCAGGGTGGCGGCCGTGTGGCGGAGCTTGTGCGTGGAATAGCGGGACGGGTCGAGGCCGGCGGAGCGGATGTAGCGCTTCACGATGACCTGGACCATCTTGGTGCTGATGCGGGTGCCTCGGCGGCTCAGGAACAGCGCATCGCGGTCCTTGCCCGTCATGCCGGTTCTTGCCGCCATCCACTGCTCGAGCGCGTCGAGGCAGCTTCCGTTCAGATAGACCGTGCGCTCCTTGGCGCCTTTTCCGATGACGGTCAGGGACTCGTCGCGGATGCGGCCCACGTCGATGCTGCACAGCTCGGAGAGGCGAAGACCGCAGTTGAGGAACAAGGTCAGGATGCAGTAGTCGCGCTCCGGGTAGGCCTGCTCGGTCCCGGAGGCCGCCGTGAGCAGACGCCGGCTTTCGTCCAGGGAGAGGTGGCGCGGGAGTCGCTTGATGCGCCTGGGCGTATCGAGCTCGGAGGCCGGATCGTCTGTGATCAGCCTCGCCTTGGTCTTCAGGTACTTGAAGAAAGTGCGCAGCGTAGCGACCTTCCGGGCGCGCGTCGCTGCGGCGGCCTTACGGTCACGGCTCAACCAGGTCACGAAGGCGTAGAGATCGTTCAAGGTAACGGCACGGACAAAGGCCTCGTCGATCGTGTCGATGGGAGTCTCCTGGAACGGAACCGCGGAGAGGGAGGGGTCCCGGAGGCGCTTCATGAAGCGGAAGAACATCTGGAGGTCGTAGCGGTATTCTCGGACCGTCAGCGGAGATCGTCCGCGGATGGCCTGAAGGTAGCCCAGGAATCCGTCCAGGATCGGAAAGCTGTCCCGGTCTTCCACTTGGGGCTCCTCCTTGCAGG
>CAXNDY010000269.1:0-3039 GCA_964201095.1 Saccharofermentanales bacterium | reverse complement strand
GGCCACGACAACTTCGTCCTTTCCTCCGGCTGCGACATCCCTCCGCAGACGCCCATCGAGAACATCGACGCGTTCTTCCGGACGCTCGAGGAATCGAACCCTCTCTGACCTCCCCCGACTCGTGGTAGAATGGAGGCAGAAGTCTCCGGTTTCCGCCGGGGACCCACTGCATTCCCGCGTGCGACCGCACGCCGCCAGAAAGGATGTCGCCGATATGGAGGAACAGAACCAGAACTTCACCGCGCCCGATTGGAGGTCCTACTTCAAGCAGAAGGGAAAGGACCCCAACAAGGCCATGAGGGGAATCGTCATACTCGTTGCGGTGGTCGCCGTGGCTGTCTTCGCACTGTCCGGCTTCTACTTCCTCGGCTCGAACGAGGAGGCCGTCGTCACCATGTTCGGCAAGCTCGTCCGGACGGAGAAGGACGCTGGATTGAAGTTCAAGATCCCGCTGCTCGAGACGGCGCAGAAGATCGACATCGAAGGCATCCGCCGCATGGAGTTCGGCTACAGCTCCGACAACTCGATCACCACCGAAGAGGCCTTGCTCGAAGCGCAGATGCTGACGGCCGACGAGAACATCGTCATCGCCGACTGGGCCGTGATGTACAAGGTCAACGACAGCTACAAGTATCTGTTCAACGTCGATGACCAGCTGGGCACGCTGCGCACCATCACGGAGGCCGCCTACCGCAGGGTCGTGGCCGCCCATGTGCTGGACGACATCCTGACCGACAAGAAGGAGACCATCCAGTTCGAAGTCCGCGAGTCGCTGCAGGAGATCTGCAACAAATACGACTTCGGCATCACCATCACCGCCGTGCAGCTGCAGGATGCGCTGCCGCCGGACCCGGTCAAGGACGCCTTCCTCGAGGTCGCCTCCGCCAAGGAGGACAAGACCGCGAAGATCAACGACGCCACCACCTATCTCAATGAGAAGCTGCCGGTCGCCCGCGGCGAAGCGCAGCAGATCCTGAACCAGGCGGAAGGCTACAAGCAGGAGCGCATCAACGACGCGACCGGCGCCGTCGCCCGCTTCATCGCCATCCAGAAGGAATATGCGATCAACCCCTCCGTCACCAGGACCCGGCTCTATCTGGAAGCCATCAAGATCCTCCTGCCGGACGTGAAGCAGGTCTACATCATGCAGGACAACGGCGACGTGCTCAAGTTCCTGCCCATGACCGGATCCGTCGTCAACGCCGTGCCGACCACGGCGGCGAATTGAGAGGGGGCGCTGATATGCTGAGCAAGAAGTTCTGGATCCTCATCGCCTCCATCGTCCTCCTCGTCATCGCATTCAACCTCTGCACCTTCCAGATGAACGAGAACGAGTCCGCGTCCGTCCTCCGCTTCGGACGCATCATCTCCGTCTACGTGAAGACCGACGCCCAGGCGGCGACCGTCCAGGCCGGTCTCGATTCCCAGAGCGACAAGCTCGGCCAGGTCAAGGTCTATGTCGGGACCGGACTCCACCTCCGCGTGCCCTTCGTCGACCAGGTGAAGAAATACAACAACATGCTTCTCACCTACGACACGGCTCCGCGTCAGGTCATCACGTCCGACAAGAAGAAGCTGATCTTCGACAACAACGCCCAGTGGCGCATCGACAACCCGGCTCTCTTCGAGATCACCATGGGCCGCGTCGAAGAGGCGCAGAAGCGTCTGGACGATATCCTGTACTCCAAGATGAACGAGAAGGTCGGCAAGATCACCGCGACGTCCCTCATCACCGACAAGGTGCTGGTCGAGCAGATGCAGATCGACCTGGCCAAGGAGATGACCGACACGATGATGGCATACGGCATCGAGGTCTTCGACATCCGCGTCAAGCGTACCGAACTTCCGCAGGAGAACTACGACAGCGTCTACAAGCGGATGATCTCCGAGCGCCAGCGCATCGCCGCCCAGTACCGTTCGGAAGGCGACGAGGAAGCCCTCAAGATGCGTTCGGACACGGACCGCCAGATCGTGATCCTTCTGTCCGAAGCGCGTCGGCAGGCCGAGATCCTGAAGGGCGAGGGCGACGCCGAGGCGGCCCGCATCTTCAACGACGCCTATGGCACGGATCCCGGATTCTACGAGTTCTACAACACGCTCGAGATGTACAAGGCCACCGTCGGAGCGAACACGACGCTCGTGATTCCGTCGGACAGCCCCTTCGCCCAGTATCTGTTCGGAAAGTAGACCGGGAGCCTGAACGCTTCCATCTCACCCGCATGACCTGCACAAGGAGGGATTCCACATGAAAAAGGGTTGGATCGTCCTGATCGTGATCGTAGCGGTCGTCGTGATCGCCGTGCTTTCCATGGTCGGTTCCTACAACAAGCTCGTCGCGGAGAAGGTGACCGTCGAGACGGCCTTCTCCGACATCGACACGCAGCTGCAGCGCCGCGCCGACCTGATTCCGAACCTCGTCGCGACGGTGAAGGGCTTCGCCTCCCAGGAGAAGTCCATCATCGACAGCATCACGGCCGCGCGCGCCAAGCTTTCCGGCGCCACCACGATTTCCGACAAGGCGACCGCGGACGGCGAACTGACCTCGGCGCTGAGCCGGCTCCTCATCGTCGTCGAGAACTATCCGGACCTCAAGTCGGACGCCAACTTCATCGCGTTGCAGGACGAACTGGCCGGCACAGAGAACCGCATCGCCGTCAGCCGCCTGGACTACAACGCCGTCGTGAAGGCGTACAACACCCACGTCCGCAGTTTCCCCGCGGTCCTGTACGCGGGACTCCTCGGATTCGACGCGGCGGACTACTTCGAGGCCGCGCCCGGCTCGACGGCGGTCCCGACGGTCTCCTTCAACTAGGGGCCCGGACTTGGCCACGTTGAAACGCGCACGAGGGAGCGGACTCCGCAGGGGGGCCGCTCTCCTCGCCATTTCCGCCGTCCTCGCGCTGACGGTTTCCTTGGGGTTGCTCCCTGCACAGGTGGCCGCGCTCTCCTCGGATGGGATTCCATCACCTTCGTCGACCTTCTACGTGCTCGACCAGGCGGACCTGATCGATACCGCCACCGAAGACCAGATCGTCGCCC
>CAXNDY010000268.1:0-3052 GCA_964201095.1 Saccharofermentanales bacterium | reverse complement strand
GTCCCTTCGAACGTTCAGGAGGGCCAGGACCTCGGAGGCGTTGCCCGACGTGTCGGTCAGGACGACGGTGACGTCCTGGTCGCCGACCCGGGCGAAGTCGGGAGCCGTCTTGAAGGAGAACTGGACCGCCGTGACGTCCACGACGTCCGTGACGAAGGCGTCGGCGGAAAGGGGCTCCTCCAGCCAGGTCACGCCGGGCAGGGGCTTTCCGACCGGAGCGGTCGTGTCGACGACTTCCAGCGTGACGTCGAATTCCTTGTCGTCGACGGCGATCTTCACGGCATGTTCGCCGGGGACATCGGTGTCGACCGTGGTGACGTCGGTGGCGTACCGGGACTGGAACCGGGCGTTCTGGACGAAGCGCTGCGCCGAAGGGACCTCGGCGCCGGCTTCGATGACGATGCGCGGAAGCACCCGCGGGTCGAGGAACTGGTTGTACACGAGGACTCCGGCGAGGACGACGAGCCCCAGGCCTGCGATGGCGACGGTTCCCACGGGGAACGGGCGCTTCTTCCGCGGTTTCGGGACCGGTGGGTTCTTCTTCGGCTGCGGGACGGGTGCGGTCTTCTTCAAGTGGGATCCCTCTCTGGGTCGTTCCGGTCGGTCGGTGGGAAATGTCGGCAATCCTCCACGGAGGTCAGCCGCTGTAGATGATCCTTCGTTCGATGTCGAGCGGAACCGTCGCCGAAGCGGGAACCCCCGTGGTGTCGAAGATGTAGTACATGTGCGTGCTGATCGTGGAGTACTTCGCGACTTCCGCGTCCGTGCGAAGCAGGCACACATAATGGTGCTTGGGCAGGTACGGCAGCGGGTCGTAATGGTACCACTCCCCGTTGTACTTGACGAGATTCCAGTAGTGACGCGTCCGGGCTTCGGGGACGCGCTCGAGGGGAATCGTCTCGTAGCCGGCGCGGGTGAGCATGGCCTTGGCGGCGGCGAAATAGGTGAAGCAGTCGCCGGTGGCGCGGGTCAGGCCGAGGTACGCCCCCTGCACCCAGTCCCCCTTGTCCGAGGTCCCGACGTAGTCGATGTTCTCCTCGATCCAGTAGAAGATCGCGGACATGCGTTCGAGGTCGCTCATGCCGGGCGTGAGGATCTTCGCGAAGACCTGGTCGACGAGCGCGTACATCTCGGCTTCCGTCACGTAGCCTTCGGGTTTGACGGTGACGACGACCTTCGCGGTCGCCTCGGTCCGATTGCCGGCCTTGTCCGTCGCGGAATAGACGACTTCGTAGGTGCCGGCCGCCGTGAGCACGACGGCGCTGTTGTCGATCTCGAGGACGACATTCGCGTCGTGGTCGTCTGTGACGGTGACGCCGGTGCGGTAGGACACGGTGTCGCCCACGAAGACCGCCAGGTCGACGACGCCCGAGATCACGGGCTTTCCGGTGTCCTGGAGGACGGTCAGTGTCGCCATGACTTCAGCGGCGTTGCCCGACGTGTCGGTGAGGACGAGGGTGACGTCCTTTTCGCCGGGCGTCGAGAAGTCGGGCGTCGTCTTGAAAGCGATGGCAACCGGTGTGGCGTCGACGACATCGGCGACGAAGAGGTCCGCCGTCAGGAGTTCACCCACCCAGGTCTCCCGGGGCACGGGCATTCCGGTCGGGGCGGTCGTGTCGTCGACTTCCAGCACGACCGCGTACTGCCGCTTCTCGACCTGGATCTTCAGCGCATATCGGCCCGGCACTTTCGTGTCGATGCCCGAGAGGTCGGAGGCATAGACCCCGACGAAGCGGGTGTTCCGGATGAAGGACTCGGCCGGAGGCAGCGCGGCGCCGGCTTCGATCACGATGCGGTCGACGACCCTCGGGGTGAGGAAGCGCTGATAGGTCAGAACCCCGGCGACGACGACGAGCAGAGCGACCCCCAGCACGACCCACGGGCGGGCGGACCTGCGGGGCTTCCTCGCAGACGCGGACCTGCGGGGGGTCGACACAGGTGCGGGCCTGCGGTCGTTCATCGTGTCTTCCCATGAGTTCTTCTTCAAGACGGAACCACCTCGGAATCGGCGGGTCCACAAAGGAGTGCGGTCTCGCCAAGGGTCTTCGACAATCAGTTATTGTAGTGGGTGGCACCCCGATTTGTCAAAGCCACGCGCGGGAATCCTTCGTTCAGGATCTCCGCACGGCCCGAAGGCTGTAGCCCAGCGCGACCCCCAGCACGATGGCTGCGCCGAGGAACATCGTGGCGAATCCGCCGGCGTCGAGCACGATGCCCCAGAGGACCGAGCCCAGCCCGATGCCGATGTCGGTGGCGATGAAGAATGTCGCGCTGGCGGCGCCGCGGCGATGCAACGGGGCCTTTCGGACGGCCAGGGCGTTGAGCGCAGGACCGAGCATGCCGATCGACATCCCCATCAAGGCGCCGCAGGCCAGGAAAGCCGCCTCGCCGGAGCCCAGGGCGAGAAGGAGGAACGCACCCATGCCGAGCAGCAGGCTGGGGACGATGACGGAGAGAGGGCCGCGGCGGTCGAAGAGCCGACCGGAAAAGAGCCGCGAGGCGAACATCGCCACGGCCTCGAAGGAGAAGAACAGGCCGGCGTGCTCGAAGCCGCGCGAAACGGCGAAGAGACCGGCGAAGGCCGTCAGGCTCGAGACACCGATGCAGAACACGAGCTGGATGGCGGCGGCGGGGAGGGACTCCCGTTCGATGACCTTCCAGATCCCGCGGTACCGGGGGTCATCGAAAGCCGGATCGGGTGGGAGGGAGTCCGACGGCTCAGGCCGGGCTTTCGATCGCCGACGCTCGTACGTGCAGAACATGGCGAAGACGAAGCAGAGGACGAGAAGTCCGGCCGCCATGGCGTACAGCCTGCCGTACAGGCCTCCGGCGACGAAGAGCAGGCCGAGGCCCGGACCGACCGCCATGGCCAGCGACTGACCGAGCCCGAAGTAGCCGAGGCCCTCCCCCATGCGGCTGCGGGGCGTGACGTCTGCCGCGGCGGCGGCCGAGGACGTGCTGACGGCGGCGAAGCCGATGCCCTGGACCGCACGGAAAAGCAGCAGGAGCGGCAGCACGGGGAATAGGGCGCAGGCCAGCACGGCCAGCGAGA
>CAXNDY010000267.1:0-3052 GCA_964201095.1 Saccharofermentanales bacterium | reverse complement strand
ACGACCTTCCGGTAGAGGTCGTCCAGTTCGAGCGATATCGGGCGCTTTGCGAGAATGTCGAAGTTCTCGTACGGAACGGCGCAGTAGTGGGCCTCCTGCAGTCGCCGGAGCGTCTCCGCCCCCGCGTCCGCCGGTCCTTTGAAGCCGATCCGGTCCAGATAGGCCTGCACGTCCATACCGGACATCGTAACGGGTCAGCCGGCACCCGTCAATCGTCGAATCCGTCCACTTCCACCCATATGCCGATGAACCACCGGACCTCCCCTGAGGGAGGGTTCGGCAGTCCATCGCATCGGCGCTGCGTCCTATGCCCGCAGGCGCTGCATCGTACGTGCGCCGTTACACCGGCGCCCTCGGCGGATCGATGCCTACGTGCGCTGACGCTTGGTATATGTCGTGTGCAGCAGTTCGTGCGAGCGGTGGCCGTTCGGCGACCCGAGGAAGTCGGCATAGAGCTTCGTGATGTCGGGGTTCTCATGCGACTTGCGCATGGGCTTGCCCTCGTCCTCGCGGTAGATGGCCTCGAGGCGCTTCTGCCGCACATCCTTCGTCGTGAGGCGGGGCTGGCCACCGCCGCTGATGCAGCCGCCGGGGCAGCCCATGATTTCGATGAACAGGTAGGGGCTCTTCCCGGCCGCAATCTCGTCCATCAGGACCTTCGCGCCGGAGAGGCCGTGGGTCACGGCGACGCCGACTTCGACGCCCTCGAGGAAGTCCCACTCCTTCTTCACGTCGGCGAGGACGAAGGAAGCCGACTTGACGCGCTCGAAGCCCTGGATGGGCGCCACGTGGAGGCGGTCGAAGGGCAGCGGGCGTCCGGTGACGACTTCGTAGACGGTGCGCAGGGCCGCTTCCATGACGCCGCCCGTCACGCCGAACACGTCGGCCGCGCCGGTCGACAGGCCCATGGGGGAGTCGAAGTTCCCCTCGGGCAGCGTCGCGAATCCGAGACCCGCCTCGCGGACCATGCGGCCGAGCTCGCGCGTCGTGAGGACCGCGTCGACGTTGCGCACGCCGCCGTTCTCCATCTCGGGTCGCGTGACCTCGAACTTCTTGGCCGTGCAGGGCATGATCGAGACCATGAAGATCTTCTTCGGGTCGATGCCGGCCTTCTCCGCGAACCAGCTCTTGGTCAGCGCGCCCAGCATCATGTGCGGGGACTTGCAGGTCGAGAGGTGGTCCAGGAGCGGCGAGTGGAAGTGTTCGGCGTACTTGATCCAGCCCGGGCTGCAGCTCGTGATCATGGGCAGGACGGGGGCCGGCAGATGTGCGGGCAGCCCGAGCTTCGCGAGGCGCTCGTCGGACACGAGACCCTTGGAGCGGAACAGCGAGGTGATGCGGCCGAGGAGCTCGTAGCCCTCCTCGAGGATGGTGAGGTCGGCGGTGAAGTTGGTGTCGAAGACATAGTCGAACCCGAGCCGGCGCAGCGACTCCGCCATCCGTCCCGTGACGAGCGTTCCGGCCGGCAGGCCGAACTCCTCGCCGAGGGCGGCGCGGACGGCCGGCGCGGTCTGCACGACGACGACCTTTCCGGGGTCGGCCAGCGCCTTCCAGACGGCCGCCGTGGAGTCCGCCTCGTGGAGGGCGTCGACCGGGCACACCGTGGTGCACTGGCCGCAGAACGCGCAGACAGCCGAGCCGAGCAGCATGTCGCCGCCGGGCCCGATCTCGGTGGTGAAGCCGCGGTGCTGGGCGTTCAGCGCGCCCACGCCCTGGACCTCGTTGCACACGGTCACGCAGCGGCGGCAGAGGATGCACTTGCTCGTGTCGCGCACGACCGACGGGCTCGTGTCGTCGACCAGCGCCCGGGAGCGGCGTCCTTCGAAGCGCGCCGAGCGGACCTGGACGATCTCGCCGGCCTTCTGGAACTCGCAGCCCTGGTTGCGCTCGCAGTGCAGGCAGTCTGCGGGGTGGTCGGACAGCATCAGTTCGTAGAGGACCTTGCGCGCCTTGCGGACCCGCGAGGTGCTGGTCTTGACCACCATCCCCTCCGTGACCGGGGCGATGCAGGAGGCCACCAGGGTCTTGGACCCCGCGACCTCGACGACGCACAACCGGCAGGCGCCGGTCTTGTGGACGTCCTTCAGGTAGCAGAGGGTCGGGATCTCGATATGGTTGCGGGTGGCCACCTGCAGGATGGTCTCCCCTTCTTCGGCCACGAGGGGCCGTTCGTCGACCGTCAGATGGATCATCGTCGCCTCCTCCTAGCGCCTGTCGCAGCGCAGGCAACGCATGGCCTCGGCCATCGCGTTCAGCTTGTGGTATCCCTTGTAGACCTCGTCGAAGTTCTGGGTCCGCTGTTCCGCCGCGAGGCACTTCATCGGGAAGCGCTCGTGCTCCGACAGTTCGCTGTCGTCGAACGTCTGCGGGATGTCGATGGGCTCGCCCTTGTTCAGGACGCCGTCTCCGCCGAGGAACCGGTCGATGGCGGATGCCGCCTTCTTGCCGTCCGCGATGGCGGTGATCACGACGTCGGCGCCGCGGACGACGTCGCCGCCCGCGAAGACGCCCGGCATCGTGGTGCGCATGGTGTCGGCGTCCACGACGAACGTGCCCCAGTCCGTCAGCTCCACTTCGGCCCGCGTGACGAACGGAAGGTCGGAGTACTGGCTCACGGCCGGGATCACGAGGTCGGCGCGGAAGAGCTCGGGCTCCTCGTTCGTCGCCACCGGGCGGCGACGGCCTTCCTTGTCGAAGCCGGACAGCTTCATCCGGCGGCAGAGGACCCCGTCCACCCGGGTCGTCCCGGTCATGCGGATGGGCTCGACCAGTTCGTGGATGTGGATACCCTCTTCGATGGCCTCGTCGATCTCGCGCTGGTCCGCGGGCATATCGGCGATCGAGCGGCGGTACAGCACGTGCACCTCCGACGCGCCGAGCCTAAGCGAGACGCGTGCCGCGTCCATGGCCGTGCTGCCGCCGCCGATGACGGCGACGATGCCGTTCACCACGACGGGCTTGCCGAGGTTGACGTCGCGCAGGAAGTCGATGCCGTGGTAGACACCGGGCAGCCCCTCCCCTTCGATGCCGATCTTCTTGGACAGCTGGGTTC
>CAXNDY010000266.1:0-3058 GCA_964201095.1 Saccharofermentanales bacterium | reverse complement strand
GACGAGGTCCTGGAAGAAATGCGAGCCGAAGGACAGGTCGGGCATGAGTCCGGCGGTCCGGAAGGCCACCTCGCACAGCACGGAAGCGTTCGACACCTCGGAGAACGTGACAGGAACCCCGAAGGAGGCCGTGCTCGTGCCCCAGCGGCCGGGACCGGCAAGGAGCAGCGGCTCGGCCTCCCGGTCGCCCGTCAGGCGGTTGATGCGACCTACGATGCGTGCGACCTCGTACTTGTCGCGTTCCGGGAGGTTCGCGAACCGGTTCGGGTCCACCCACACGATGCGCGACAGCGGGAGTTTCAGGGGGACCCCCATCATGGGTCCGTTCGACTCCAGCAGCAGGCTTCCCGGCACGAGCTGCCCCGACAGCGGTAGCGCCTCATGGACGGATCCCTGCCCACGGGTCGTCAGCGGCCGGCATTGCAGGACGTTCAACTGCAGCGGACCGCCATCCTCGGGCAGGTGGGCGGTGAATTCGATGTCGACCGGATTCGCATACTCCGCCTCCAGGGTCGTCAGGATGCGGCGCAGGAGCGGCACGAAACCGGTCCGCAGGAGGAACCCCTCGAAATCCAGAAGCCAGGGAGCCGCGCCGTTTCGGCCGAGTTCCCGCATGCGTCGCGCCATGTCCGCGCTCTGCCGCGCGAAGAGCGACACGGTCGGATCCGCGGAGGTCCATTCCTCCTGTTCGGCGAGCTGGTCGACGGACACGGTCCGCAGTCCTTCCCCGTCGAGGTCGACGACGTCGACGAAGCGCTGCGAGTACTGCCGTTCCTCGAGCTCGCCGTTGTACGTCCGTTGCTGCGGGTGGTCGAGGGCCACGACCCTGGGGTGGTCCCCCTCCACGCGGTCGACCGCTCGGGTTCCGAGACCGTAGACGATGCGCATCAGACCGGCCTTCGGGTCCATCTCGTCCTTCCACGTGTAGGCGTTGCGCGAGAATCCCACGCCCGCCGCCTGCGGGTAGAACCAACGGCCATGCCGGTCGCCCGAGACGCGCTGCACGAGGAGCGCCATCTGTTCGTCGCGGGAATCCAGTCCACGCTGCTTGCGGTAGGTGAGCGCGTCGGTGTCCATGGTGCTCGCGTAGACGCGCCGGACGGCGGTCTCGAAGCGGGCCAGTCGTTCGGAGGGAGAGCCCTGGTTGCTGCAGAAGACGCTCTCGTACTTGCCGGCGAAAGCGTTGCCGAAGCCGTCCTCGAGCAGGCTGCTCGAGCGGACGATGACGGGGGATTGGCCGAAATACTCCAGAAGCTGCTGGAACTGTTCGCGGATCTCCTTGGGGAAGGTGCCGCGGCTGCCCATCAGGTCCCGCAACGCAGCGGCCTCGGTCAGAAAGCCCTCCGGCTTGCGCTGCGCGACGCGACGGCTCCACCAGCCATTCAGCACCAGATACGTGTAGAAGACGTCGGAGCCGATATAGAAGGAATCGTGGGGTTCGAGGTGCTCGAGGAGCATGGCGGAGCTGCGGAGGATGCCGCGGGCGACCAGCATGCCGACCGCCTTGCCGCCGATCAGGCCGGTGCCGATCATGCGCGACTTGACGGCGAGGAGGTCGCGGAGCGTCAGGGTGCGGTGGGCCAGGCCCAGGATCCTCTCCTCGCGGCCGATCACCAGTCGGCACAGCCGCTCGTGCATCGTGCGGACCCCGCGCGCGGCGGCTTCGTCTCCAGGGGCGGCGTCCAGTGCGTCCTGTGCCTCCTGCGCCTCCAGGAAGATCCGGTCCCAGTGGTCGAGCCTCCGGCGGCCGCCGGTCTCGTCCCGCACCGGCAGGGCGCTGAAGAGACGGGCCGTCTCCGAACTGCCGGTGATGGGTTCGAAGCAGTCGCCGCGCTGGACGTGCGGCAGGAACATGGTGGGCGAATAGCGGTCGAACACCTTGAGCGGGTGCACGATGAGCCGGTCCTCGATGTGGTGGACGTCGAGCAGCAGCTGCGTCGTCTCGCGGATGCGGGCAATCGTGTCGTAGGAGTGCCGGCCGCGGAGCAGCGCGAAATAGGCGATGGTGTCGAGTTCGTAGAGGTAGGGGCAGGTCACCTGGAAGAAGTTCGCCGTCATGAGGTCGGTCGACCAGGCCTGCTGCAGGTCCGACAGACAATCGAAGACGTAGTGGACGCCGACTCCCTCCCGCTCGATGAGCCCATGCAGCGCCACGGTGAAGGCCTCGAAGCCTTCCGAGGCGTCCAGCGTGCATCGCACGACTCCCTCCTGCTCTGGAAGGATCTCGGGGTGCAGCGCGAATCGGACGTAGACGAGGCGCCGGCCGGCCGCACGACACGATTCCGCGAAGACGCGGGCGAAGGTCCCGTAGTCGTCGATCGAGCCGACCTGGAGGACGACGTTGTCGCCCATCCGCAGTCCGTCGAGCACCTCGTCGAGGCCGTTCCAACCCGTGGTGGCGCGTGCGGGGTCCATCATCTCGAATCCCTCCTCTGGTAAAGGCGTCGATTCCAATGTAACACAGTGGGAGGATCACTGACCTTCTGCTTCTTCCCTTGTGGAATTCCGTGGGTTGACAACGTGTGGCTCCAACCGGTATGATTTGTTAGTAATATCTAACTTTACCCGAATCGCACGAGGTAACTCCATGCCGGATTCCGTCCACCCATTGTCCAACGCCCTGGAAGACTGTCTGGAAGCGATGCTGGAACTGCAGGACCTGTGCGGTACCATCCGCATCACCGACATCGCGGCGCGACTTTCCATCGCGAAGCCGACCGCGACGCAGGCCGTCGCGAGGCTCAAGGAACTCGGACTGGCCCGCCAGGAGACCTACGGACACGTCGAGCTCTCCGCGGAGGGGCATGAACGCGCCTCGAGCGTCCGCCACCGTCACAGACTCCTCCGGATCTTCCTGTCCGAGGTCCTCGGTGCCGACGCCGAGACGGCGGATCGGGAGGCCTGCGCCATGGAGCACGCCCTCGGCTCCGAGACGATCGCCCGCATCGAAGCCTTCACGGCCGGCTTCACGAAGCGGACGTCCAGGCAGGACCGAGGTCCGCAATGAGCGGCTGCGAGAACTGCCCGGGCTGCGGGTCCTCGACGCCCCGCCCGCTTT
>CAXNDY010000265.1:0-3067 GCA_964201095.1 Saccharofermentanales bacterium | reverse complement strand
TTGCTCGAAGTCGGACGGGAAAGGTCGACGCCCGGTTCGAAGTCCGGGAAGCGCTGCGCTCGGTCGAACAGCTGGAACATCGCGTGACCGATGCGCGAACGGTCCTCGTTTCGCGAAACGAAATTGTAGATACGGGTGGTCGTCCCCAGGAAGGCACGTTCCACGGGGGAGGAATGTTCGCTGCCTCCGATGGAGACGACCTGGTCGTCCATCGCTCCTTTCAGAAGCGGACGGATGGTGCGGTCATGTCCGAGTCCCATCGTCGCGGACAGGAGCCAATGCCTCGGAATCGACGGGATGCTTTCGTCGGGGCCTACCATGGTCGCCTCCTCCTCGGTCGAGGATCTACCATTTGCCCTTTCCGACATGTCCTTCGATCTCGGTCTTGCTGCGCTGACGGATGTGGACGGCTTCTTCGACGGCCTTGTGGAAGAGAGCTACGCAGGGCGGATCCAGGTTGATGTCGATGCCTTCCTGGGCCAGCGCGACGATGCGGTCGGCGATCGCGATCAGTTCTGCGTGGATGGAGTTGGTTCGGGCGGAGGAAACGACCTTCTTCGCGGACTCGTCGTCCAGCTGGACGAACTTGTCCTTGGGGGCGCCGCACTTCGGGCAGAAATCAGGGGCTTCAGTGCCTTCGTACTTGTAGCCGCAGACGGTGCAACGGAAAATGTTCATGGTTTCACCCTCCTTCATGATTCGGATCGACTTCCTTTCATTATACCCTTCGACACGTCGAATAAATACTTCTTGACGCTTGGGACACCCCTTCTATATAATTCGTTTTGTCGCTCCGGCAACGGACGATGCTTCGGGATCGAACGGGCCTTTAGCTCAGATGGTCAGAGCGGCCGGCTCATAACCGGTTGGTCCGGGGTTCAAGTCCCTGAAGGCCCACCATTCCGTGGGGGGATTCCCGAGCGGCCAAAGGGGGCAGACTGTAAATCTGTTGTCTTCGACTTCGGTGGTTCGAATCCACCTCCCCCCACCACGAAACAGAAGAGGCGACCCGCAAGGGTCGCCTCTTCTGCATGTCGGACCTCTCTCCGGTCAGAGTCCGAGAACGATCTTCTTGAACTGGTTTCCCCGCTCCTCGAAGTTGCGGAACCTATCGAAGCTGGTGCCGGCGGGGGAAAGCACGACGGCTTCGCCGGGACGGGCCAGTCCTCGCGCGGCCAGAACCGCTTCTTCGTACCCGGTGCAGTGGACCATCGTCGGAACCGCCTGGGCTCGTCGCTCGCAGGCGACGAGAATGGACTTCTCGACCAGCGGTACGTTGTCCCCGCACAGGACGATGCGGTCGCTGACGGCGAGGATGGCCTCTCCGAGACCGGTGTAGTCGCACTTCTTGTCCTTGCCGCCCACGATCAGCACCACGCTCTCCCCGCGGTCCTCGAGGGCCTTCATGGCGGCTTTCGTCCGCGTCGGGCTGGTGTCGATGGAGCTGTTGAAGTAGCGTACGCCGTCGAGCTCGCGGACGAGCTCCATCCGGTGTTCCACGCCACGGAACGTGCGGGCGACGCGGGCCATCGAGGCCGGCGAGACATGTTCGACGGTCGCGGCCATCGCGGCCAGGAAGTTCTCCTGGTTGTGGCGGCCCGGTATGACGATCTCGTCGGCGGGCAGGACCGACAGATGCCGTCCCTGGGCGGGCTCGTGGATCTCGAGGAGGCCGTCCACGAGGAATGCGCCGGGGAAGCCATCGGAATTGGTCCGTCCGAAGTAGACGACCCGTCCGCGCGCCTCCGAGGCAAGGGAGCGGGACTCGTAGTTCGTGGCGTTCAGCACGAGGCGTCCCATGAAGCTCTGGTAGAGCATCAGGTTCTTCTTGGCGTCGATGTATTCCATGTAATCCTTGTGGACATCGAGGTGGTTCGGGGAGATGTTGGTCACGACCGCGACGTCGGTGCTCTTGCGCATCGTGTGGAGCTGGAAGCTGGATAGTTCGAGGACGACCATGTCGCTGTCCTCGACCTCGTCGATCCGGTCGAGCAGGGGCGTTCCGATGTTGCCGCCGAGCCAGACGCGGTACCCCTCCTCCTTCAGGAACAGGGAGATCAGCGTCGTGGTGGTCGTCTTTCCGTCGCTGCCCGTGACGCCGAAGGTCTTCGCCGGACAGAGTTCGAGAAAGACCTCCATCTCGGATGTGATGACGGCACCGCGTTCCCGCTCGGCGACGAGCTCGGGGATGTCGAAGCGGACCTTCGGCGTGCGGAAGACCATGTCGAAGCCTTTCAGCGCCGAGAGGTAGTCCTTGCCGAGGGACCAGGCGATGTCGATGCCTTCCGCGCGGAAGTCGTCCATGGTGCGCTTGAGGACTTCGTCGGACGAATCGGCCATGTCGAAGGCGGTGATGACGGCGCCGAGCCGGTGGATGTACCGGATCAGGGGACGATTGCTGACGCCTACGCCCAGGACCGCGATCTTCCGGCCTTGCATGTGGGACTTGAAGTATTCGAGCTTACGATTCACTGCTGCTTCCTCCGCAACCGATTCTACCATATTGCTTTTCAATATTCCGTATAGTAAGATGACACTGCTCGCGGGAGTGGCGGAATTGGCAGACGCGCTAGATTCAGGTTCTAGTAGTCGCAAGGCTGTGCAGGTTCAAGTCCTGTCTTCCGCACCAGCAGGAGGTTCCGTGCAAACGGAGCCTTCTTTCTTTCTGCGCTGCTCCGGCGGATTGCCCCCGGGTCCTCCGATGGATAGAATCGAGGGAGAAGACCCGAAGTCCTCCGACCTCAAGGAGACGTGATGCCCCACCTGGATCCTTCCGAGTCGACCCTCCACGAGCCGGCTTCTCCGGTATCTGCCGTCGTGCGCATCTCCGTGCGCGGCCTGGCCGAGTTCGTCCATCGCACCGGGGGACTCTCCCCCCTCGTTTTCAGCGGACTTGCGGCAGCAGACGGCACCCGTACGCACCGGCTCTTCTTCAAGGAACTCGAAGCCAGGCACGGGAGCGGTCGCGTCACGAGCGAAGTCACCGTGCGTACCGACCACGTATCGGGCGGGATGACGCTGCGGATCTCCGGACGCGTGGATGCGCTGCTCGACGAGGAGGCCGGCC
>CAXNDY010000264.1:0-3081 GCA_964201095.1 Saccharofermentanales bacterium | reverse complement strand
GCGGCGACGCCGGTCCCCATGAGTAGGCCGGGTACGGCCAGGACGACAGCGCCGAAGGAAAGGAGCGCGATGGAGGGAAGAGACCAGAGGAAGAGCCAAAGCCGCATCCACAGCGAAGCGCCGATGGAGGGCAGGTAGGAGTCCTGCTTGAACAGGCTGAAGAGCAGACCGATCTTCGAGGGGTCTCCCCCTTCCCTCGTGCGGGAGAACCAGCGCATCATCCCGATGCCGACCGGAATGCCGACGAAGACGGAGAAGAGAAGCGCGAGAAGACCCACGAACGCTGCCGCTCCGGTGAACAGGATCAGCACCGTCGGGTCGAGGGTTTCGAAGAACTTCTTCATGGACTCGGAGTCGGTGTCGTTGCGGAAGGAGAACGAGAAGCTGGACCCTCCGCCGAGGAGGCCCGCGAGGAACGTGATCAGCAGCGCATACCAGTAGCGGGTCTTCAGGAATTCCTTGGCGCGGGTCTTGAGTTCGGCTCTTGTCCAATCCATGGCGGTCTCCTCCTGTGGGTTCGTATTCCGGGTGGGTGGTACGGGACACATGGGTTCCGACGTCGAGGTCAGGCCGTCGGAGGCGTCTCGTCCGCGAGCGCCGTCTTCAGATAGCCCAGTTCCTCCATCGTGCAGTCGCCGCGTACGACCGACCCGTGCTTGAGGAAGGCGTAGAGTTCCGACTGGGTCGCGTATAGATAGGGACTAAGGAACATCGGACCCAGGGGGATGCAGCAGAGCAGGGGAAGGAACGCGAGGACGCACCACCCCGCGAAGGACAGATAGAGGACGAAGATGTCGAGCTTCTGGCCCCTGGTCATGGCGATGCTGAGCCGGAGGGCGCGGCGCGCGCCGATCGTGGGGTTGTCGGCGAGGATCCAGGGGGCCATGGAGTAGGCGAGGGCACGGGCGATCATGGGAATCGCGGCCAGGAGGGAGAGGACGGACAGGACGGCGAAGACGCCGAGGAGGACGGAGGTGTCGGGGAGCTGGATACCGAGGATCGACGCGAAGTCCATCCCTTCCAGATCGCCTGGCGGGGTCCCCATGCGGGAGGCCATGGCCGCGACGAAGGACATCCAGGAGTCCCAGGTGACGACATACCCGATCATCGTGGCCGGGACGACGAAGAGGATGTAGGGCAGCGACCAGACCACCGACCAGAGCGTCATCCACGCGTACCCGCCGACTGCGCCGCGGTAGGACCCCTTGCGGAACACGGAGAACAGGATGCCGACACGGGACGCGACGGCGCCCTCCCGGGTGCGGTTGAACCAGCGGCGCGTGCCGATCTCGACCGGACCACCGACGAGGATCAGGAAGGTGTAGGTCAGGGCCATGGACAGCAAGGTCAGGATCCCGGTGAAGATGGCGAAGCCAGGGGTCATGAAGCTGTTTGTGTCACCGCTCTGCAGGTCCATGAAGGCGGGCGAAAGGAAGGAGCCGAACGAAACGAAGGTGCTGATCACGCTGCTTCCCGCCGATACGATGGCGAGCATGATGAACAGGACGAGGAAGGCATACCAGTATCGCGTCTTCAGGAACTGCTTCGCGTTGGTCTTGAGTCCGGATCTCGTCCACTCCATGTGGTGTCCCTCCCATGCATCGCTTCGGCTTCCGAAGACATTATACCCTAGAGAGGCGCATGAAATCACCTTGCGCAACACCGGACCAGGTGATACCTTCAATGGAAACCAGGAGGTGGAACCCATGAGGATCATCGAAGGAAGCGTTGCCTCTCCGATCGGATTCCGAGCCCAGGGAGTAGCCTGCGGACTCAAGAAGAACGGCGGCCCCGACCTCGCCCTCGTCGTCTGCGACGTTCCTGCGACGGCCTGCGGCGTCTTCACGCGCAACCTCGTGAAAGGGCATTCCCTGCAGCGCACCCAGCGGCTTCTCCCCTCCTCCTCCGCCCGCGCCGTGGTCGTGAACAGCGGCAACGCGAACGCCTGCGTCGGCGCGCAGGGGGATGCGGACGCGGATCGGATGGGCGCTCTCGTCGCGGCGGCGCTGGGTTGCCCGGCGGAAGCGGTACTGACCGGCTCCACCGGTGTGATCGGAAAGTCGCTCGATATGGACAGGGTCGCCGCCGGCGTGCTCGCCGCCGCAGGGACGCTCTCGTCCGGCACCGAGGCGGGACACCGTGCCGAAGCCGCCATCATGACCACCGACCTCGTGCCCAAGGAGACCTGCGTTGCCTTCGAGGCCGGGGGTAGGACCATCCTGCTGGCCGGGATGGCCAAGGGCTCCGGCATGATCCATCCCGACATGGCGACCATGATCTCCGTCGTCACGACGGATGCCCTCGTTTCCTCCGCAGTTCTGGCCGAAGCCCTTCGCCGCATCACCGGGCGGACATTCAACCGCGTATCCGTCGATGGCGACACCAGCGTGTGCGACATGGTCGTCGCGCTGGCCTCCGGGCTCGCCGGGAATCCGGAGATCGATTCTCTCGATAGCGCGGACGGCCGGGCCTTCCTCGAGGCGCTCGAGGCCGTCTGCACGCACCTCGCGCGCGAGATCGCACGGGACGGGGAAGGCGCGACGAAGCTCGTCGAAGTCCGCTGCGACGGAGCCGCGACGCCGGAGGACGCCTACAAGGTGGTTCTCGCCGTCGCGAAATCCCCGCTCGTCAAGACCGCCTTCTTCGGCGAGGACGCCAACTGGGGACGGATCCTCACGGCTGCAGGCTACTCCGGAGCTTCCTTCAACCCGAAGGAAACCGACATCCATCTCGGCGCCCTGCAGGTCTGCGAGGGCGGCACCGCCCTCCTCTTCGATGAAACGGAAGCCAAGCGCATCCTTGCGCAACGCGAAGTGACGGTCACGATCCACCTCGGTGCAGGTGGTTTCTCGGACCGGATCTGGACCTGCGACTTCTCCTACGACTATGTGAAGATCAACGGCAGCTACCGGACATGACGGCGGCCGCCGCGATACTTCGAGAGGGAGTCCGGTGCCGGGTGGCTACGCCGCCGGGTCCGTTTCCACGACGGGCTGCAGCACGGTCTCGAACGTGAGGGTCGCACCCGATTCGTCGACGCCGACCCGGACGATGCCGAATCCGACGAACTTCCCCGTCAGC
>CAXNDY010000263.1:0-3090 GCA_964201095.1 Saccharofermentanales bacterium | reverse complement strand
GGGCTTCACGACGTGCGGGGCGGGAACCGCTTCCGCAACGGGCACCGCGGACGGTGCCGGCGCCTTCTCGACGACCGGTTTCACTGCGGCATGGACCGGTTTCTCGACGGGTGCGACCGTTTCCGTGGGGACGCGCGGAACGACCGGGGCAACCGGGGCAACCGGGGCGACCGGGGCGACGGGAGCGGATGCGACCGCAGCCGCGGGCACCGTCTCCGGTGCCGGAACCACCGGCATGGCGACAGGCGTCGCCACGGACTCGTCGGCCACGACTTCCTTCGGAATCCGCTTCACGATCTTGACTTCGCCGGTGATCTTCTTTCCGGAGATCCCCTGCATGGTCACGGTCGGACCCTTGTGGAGGTCCGCTGCCGGAGCGGCGGGAACGGCTTCAGCGGGAGCGCCCTTCTTCGAAGTCGGCTTCACCTTCTCCTTCTCCTTCTCAGGTTCGGGAGTAGGTTCGGGAACCGGCATCTTCGGAGCGTTCTGCGGCAGGTTGCCATCGGTGTGGACGAATCCGGCGCGAAGTCCGGAAGCTGAATCATCCCTTTTTACCATTCTGTTCCTGTTTTCCTCCGGTAATCTGTGTCCCTGCGGCATCCCGCCGCCGGTACCCCTCGTTTTCCTGTCCTGGTCCTTGTCGAGCGGCCGTTCACCGCGTGGTTCCGTCATCCTGTCCGCCTCCTTCGCTTCTGGAGGTCGGGGGTCGGGCCTGGTCCACCAACTCGGTCAACCGTGCGGAGAACCCTTCGTCGTTCACCGTCACGACCGCCCGGTCCAGGCGGCCCGTGAACCGCCCGAGGCCCTCCTTCGTCCCGAAGACCCGGAAACCGGGTCCGAAGGTCTCGCAGAGCCTGCGGAACCTCTCCTGCGTTCCGGGCGACGCATCGGTCGCGACGAGCACGAGGCTGGCCAGTCCCTTCTGGATCGCGGTCCTGCACGCCTCATCGCCGGAGGAAGTCCTTCCGGCGCGGGTCGCGAGGCCGAGGACCATCAGCGCGCGCTCATCGGGTCCGGGCATCCGGAACCTCCAGCATCTCCGCGAGCTTCGAAGAGGTAGCGGCATCGATGGTCTTCTTCAGGGCCTTGTCGAGTCGTTTCCCTTTCATCGCCTGGAAGAGGCATGCGGGGTCGGGGCAAAGGTAGGCGCCGCGTCCGGGAAGGCGGCCGGTCCGGTCGACGGAAACAGGACCGTCGGCAGGCGCGACGACGCGGATCAGAAGCTTCTTGGGCTTCATCGCGCGGCATCCGACGCACATGCGCTCGGGGGTCCTTTTCGTCGTCAGCTCGGGCATCCGCTTCCTCCTGTGGCCTTTCTACTGTTCCGCGCTCGGGTCGACGGTCGTCTCGTCGGCACCCGTGGTTTCCGCTGCTTCGGTCGCGTTCTCTTCGGGCGTGAGATCCGCGGCGGCCTGTTCGGCGGCGGCGGAGAACCTTGCCATGAGTTCGGACTCGAGGGCTTCGCGGAACTGGGACTCGCTGCGGATGTCGATCCTCCATCCGGTCAGGCGGGCGGCGAGTCGGGCGTTCTGCCCTTCCCGTCCGATGGCGAGCGACAGCTGGTGGTCGGGCACCACGACGCGGGCGGTGCGGTCGTCCTCGTTGACCTCGGCGCGGATCACCTTCGCCGGGTTGAGGCTGTTGGCGATGAACTGGAGCACATCGGGGCTCCACTGGATGATGTCGATCTTCTCGCCCATCAGCTCGTCCATGACGGCCTGCACGCGCAGCCCGCGCTGTCCGACGCAGCTGCCGACCGGGTCGATGTTCTCGTCGCGCGAGGCGACGGCCATCTTGGTACGGGAGCCGGCTTCGCGGGAGATCGCGACGATCTCGACGATGCCGGACGCGATTTCGGGGACTTCCTTCTCGAAGAGCTTGCGCACCAGGTTCGGGTGGCTGCGGGACACGTAGACGATCGGGCGTCCCTTCTTCTCGTCCACCTTGAGGATGAAGAACTTGAGCCGCTGGTTGAAGTTGTACCCATCGGTCCGGACCTGCTCGTTCAGGGGCAGAACGGCTTCGGCGCGGCCGATGTCGACCACGACCTCGCGGCGGTCCTTGCGCTGCACGATGCCGACGGCGATGTCGCCGACGCGGCTCGAGAACTCGTTCTGGATCCGTTCGCGCTCGGCGCTGCAGAGCTTCTGGTTGATGACGTTCTTCGCGGTCTGGGCGGCGAGCCGGCCGAAATCCTGCGGAGAAAGCTGGTACTCCATCTGGTCCCCGAGCTCGAAGTCCTCGGACAACGCCTTCGCCTCCTCGAGGGAGACCTCCGAATTGGCATCCTCGATGGTCTCGACGACGGTCTTCATCAGGAAGACGCGCATCTCGCCGGTCTCCCGGTCGACTTCGGCCTTGATGTTCTCGACGGTCTTGGCGTCGAATTCCCGCTTGTATGCCGCGACCAACGCTTCCTCGATCGCGAGGAAGAGGACCTCCCCGTCGATTCCGCGCTCCTTTTCCAGCATCTTGAGAGCCGCGATCAGTTCTGAATTCATCTGCTTCCGTTCCTCCTATTCATCTTTCCGTTCATCCGAACCGGACCGCCTTGTGGATCCGGGAGATCTCTTCCTTCTTGAAGACGAGTTCCCCCGCTCCCTTGACCTCGACCACGGCGGCGCCGTCGCGGAAGTCCTTCAGGAGACCTTCGAACTTCTTCTTCCCGTCCTTCGCCTGGAAGAGCGAGACCTCCACCTCGAAGCCGAGATTCCGGAGGTAGTCGCGATCCGACTTGAAGGGCCGTTCCAGACCGGGCGAAGACACCTCGAGGCTGTAGCGTCCCGGGATGTCCATCTTCTGGTCGAGGAGCGGATCGATCGCACGGCTGACGGACTGGCAGTCGTCGATGCCGACGCCTCCCGGCTTGTCGATGAAGAAGCGGAGAAACCAGGTGGCGCCTTCCTTCTTGTATTCGACATCCACGAGTTCCAGCCCGAGCGACTCCACCACCGGCAGAGCGAGGGCCTGTGCCTCCTGGGCGACGCGCGATCCACCGGTCAAGTCCTGTCCCCTCCTCCATGAAAAAGAGTGGGGATAGCCCACTCTTCCGCAGTCCACGATCTGATGCAGGCAGATTATAGCATTCAG
>CAXNDY010000262.1:0-3091 GCA_964201095.1 Saccharofermentanales bacterium | reverse complement strand
GCGCCGGCATCCACGATGCACTGCCGCACTTCCTCGGTGCGCTTGCCCTTCCCGATCATGCCGAGCAGGCCGAGTCGCAGCAGGCGCGGCGCGTAGCGGTCCATGCGTCCGCTGGTCGTGGGTCCCGCGGAACCGACGGGCCGTCCGGGTGGCGCCGGGCAGGGGCCGACATAGTAGATCACCTGGCCGTCGAGCGGGAACGGGGGCGCCTCGCCGCGGTCGAGCGCCTCGACGAGGCGGCGGTGGGCGGCGTCGCGGGCGGTGTAGACGGGGCCGGACAGCGACACGAGGTCCCCGGCGCGGAGTTTCGCGACTGCGGCGCGGTCGAGCGGCAGGGCGAGTGGGATCCTGTCCATCGAGTCCTTCGGTCCTTCCACAGCGTCCCCTCCTTCCCGTCTACAGCACGGCATGCGCATGGCGCGTCGCGTGGCAGCCCATGTTGACGGCCACCGGCAGACCGGCGATGTGCGTGGGATAGGTCTCGATGTGGACGGCGAGCGCGGTGGTGCGGCCGCCGAGTCCCGAGGGGCCGATCCCGAGGCGGTTGACGGCCTCGAGGAGTTCTCGCTCGAGCGTCGCGATGTGGGGTAGCGCGCTGTGGGAGCCGACGGGACGGAGAAGCGCCCGTTTCGCGAGCAGCGCGGCCTTCTCCATGGTGCCGCCGAGCCCGACTCCGACGATCACGGGCGGACAGGGGTTCGGACCGGCCTGGTCGACGGTGTCGAGGACGACCCGCTTCACGCCCTCGACGCCCTCGGAGGGGCTGAGCATGCGCAGGGCGCTCATGTTCTCGCTTCCGAAGCCCTTGGGAGCGACGACGACCTCGACGGAGGACCCGGGGACGACCGCGATATGGAGGACGGCGGGGGTGTTGTCGCCCGTGTTGCAGCGGAGCAGCGGGTCGGAGACGACGGAGGCGCGGAGGAACCCGTGGGTGTAGCCATCCGCCACCCCGGCGTCGACGGCATCGGCCAGCGAGCCTCCGGTGAAGTGGACGTCCTGGCCGATGCTCAGGAAGACCACGGCCATTCCGGTGTCCTGGCACAGCGCGAGTCCGGTCGAGCGGGCGAGGTCGGCGTTGTGCACGAGTTCCTCGAGGACCGCCCGCCCGTAGGGGGACTCCTCCTCGGCAGCCGCTCGTCCAAGAGCCTCGCGGATGTCCGGACCCAACCAGGTGTTGGCCTCGATGCAGAGGCGAGCCACGGTGGCGCGTACGTCTGCGACGTCGATCTCTCTCACGCGGTGTGCCTCCCCCTCCATGTGGTTTTCCGAAGAACGACCCATTATACCATGCGAGGTCTGGACGTCGTCGAATCTGTGACGGTTCCGTAAACTTTCCAGACGAGTGAGGCGATTTTCGTAACGTATGACCTGAAAGGCGCTTGGAATGCACCTCTTCCCTCACCTGGAGTATTGACACCACCCACGTGCGGAGTGATAATGGCGATGAAGTCCAAACTTTGAGAAGGAGGATTGAACATGAACAAGAACGATCTCGTTTCTGCTATCGCCATCAAGACCGAACTCAGCAAGAAGGACAGTGAAGGCGCCCTCAACGCGATGGTCGCTTCCGTTGCCGAAGCCCTCGCAAAGGGTGACAAGGTGGTCCTGGTCGGCTTCGGCACGTTCGAAGTCCGTAGCCGCAAGGCTCGCAAGGGCCGCAACCCCCAGACCAAGAAGGAAATCACGATCAAGGCCTCCAAGGCCCCTGTCTTCAAGGCTGGCAAGGGTCTGAAGGAAAAGGTCAACCCCACCAAGAAGAAGTAGGAAGCGGCTTCACGCCCTTTCTCTTCGAACGGAGCCCCCTCACCGGGGCTCCGTCGCTTTGTCCGCGGAATCCCCGGCGCGCCGCCCCTCCCGGTCCCGCTGGTACATGGCCTCGGCGAGAACCCGCACGCGGTCGTGGAGCAGGCAGATGGCGGTTCCGCTGCTCACTGCGGCAGGGTGGAATCCGGACTGGCGGATCGCGTAGCGTACATCCCTCTCGACCTGGTCCACCTTGGTGTGGAAGCGATCGGCGACCGCCGGATACAAGGTCTTCGTGATCGGGCGCAGCAGCGAGTCGTCCCGGAAGGTCACGGACAGGATGAAGCGGAGATACCGGTATCCCTTGAGCGCCGGTTCCATCCGGCTGTCATCGAGGACGGAAGTGATCGCAGCCGACTCGTAGGGAAGAAGCCGCTCGTCCTGCTCGTTCTTCCTGCGGATCACCTCGTTCGCCGTCACGAGGATCCGGGAGGACGCCGTCACGGCTCCGTCCCGTCCGTCCACGAGATACCGCATCCGCCCGAACCCGTCCGAGACGCCGACGAAGCCGCGCCGCCCGAACAACTCCGTGATCTGGTGGACGAGTTCCCGGTCCGAAGACGCCACATAGAACCCGATCTCGTTCGGGGGATTCTCCCGGGGTTCGTGCCCGTTGGTCTCCATTCACGATCACCTCCTCCACCATGGTGGACGAGAAACGCCCCGCCGTCCATACGGCGGAGCGTTTTTCGTTTCAAGAATCGTGCGATTCGCGCGTGCCTCGCATCGGCGTACCGCCGCGGGGTGCTGCCGTGGGGAAGAGCTACATCGGCATCGGATCCGGGCGCGTGCAGGTGCTGGAGAGTTCGATGTGGCGTTCGAGTTCGGACGCTTCATGCACGGCCTGCATGATGTCGAGGACGTGGAAGGCGAGGTCTCCGCTCGCGCGGTGCGGCCGGCCGTCGCGGATGCCGGCGGCCATGTCATTCAGGCCGATGCCGCGGCTGTTGTCGGCGAACCCGTGGGATAGGGGCATCTCCGTCCAGACTTCGTTGGAATCCTTGCGCGTCACGCGCACCGGCCCGTGGAAGCTGTTGGGATCCGGTACGGAGAGGGACCCCTCGGTGCCGTAGATCTCGATGCACGGAAGCTGGGCTCCCCATACGTCGAAGCTCATGATGGTGGTGGCGACGGCGCCGTTCGCGAAGTCGAGGACGCTGGCGACATGCGTGGGCACCTCGACGTCCACGACCTTGCCATACAGGGGCTGGCTCGTGATCGTGCGCGTGGGGACCGTGATGCGGGCCGAACCGGTCACGCGGCGGACGGGTCCCATGAGGTTCAC
>CAXNDY010000261.1:0-3101 GCA_964201095.1 Saccharofermentanales bacterium | reverse complement strand
GACATCTCTATCGCCTGCCGATATACTTCAAATATAACGGAAGCCGATACAACGGAAGCCGTAGCAACGGCACCCGATATATCGGCGCACAAGGAGGTGCGAGATGCCGGAAAGCAATGAGCGTGGCGCCTTGACGGAGGCGGTCTTCTACATCCTGCTGGCGCTGTACGAGCCGATGCACGGATACGGGGTCATGCAGCGCGTGAGGGAGATGAGCGGGGGACGGGTGGTCCTGGGAGCCGGGACGCTCTACGGAGCCGTCGTGACGCTGACGGAGAAGGCCTGGATCCTTCCGCTTGCCGGAGAGAAGGACTCGCGGAAGAAGGCGTATGCCATCACGGAAGCCGGAAGGGCGGTCGTGGCCGAAGAGGTCCGCAGACTCGAGGAACTGGCCGCGAACGGGAGAAGAATCGCCGGGCTGTCGGAAACCGCGTCGACGGGGAGGGGAGAGAGATGAAACAGAACATCTGGAAGGCATTCTGGGATTATCGGAAGGAAGAGGCGTGGCTGAACGCCATGGCCGCCAAGGGGCTTTCCATGACGGACTACTCCTGGTGCCGGTATGTCTTCGAAGAGACGGAACCGGGGGCGTACCAGTATCGGATCGAACTTCTGGAGCAGGTGCCCGACCACCCGGAGAGCCGTTCCTACCTGCATTTCCTAGAGGGGACGGGCGTCGAGGTCGTGGCGGTCTACGTGCGCTGGGTGTATCTCCGTCAGAAGACGTCGGAGGGCGGGTTCGAGCTCTTCTCCGACACTGCGTCGCGATTGGCGCACGGCCGCAAGGTGACGGCGCTGTACACCGCGCTCATGACCCTGGAATTCCTCTGCGGGCTGCCGAACCTTCTGCTGGGAATCCTGCAGTGGCGGGAACACGGGCCGACGTTCAATCTCTGGGTCGGACTGCCCTGCCTGGCACTGGGATTCGTCTTCCTGTTCGCGCTGCTGCTGCCGCATCTCCGGCGGATGAGGCGCCTCGAGGCGGAAACGCGGATCCGCGAATGATACGTGGATAATGCGACTCACCATGGGCCGTTTCTCGTGGTATCATCGGGGAAGCAACCGGTTTGGACCACGGAGGGGAACATGGGCGAAAGTGGGCGTTCCACAGGAGATCGACCGTCACATCGACCGCACGTCCGAAGCCTCGCGGCCTTCGTCGCCGTCGCCTTTCTCGCCTCGACGCTGCTGACCGGCTGCGCCTCCTGGCTCGCCGCTCTCGGACTCCCTTCCCCCGCGGCCGGGTCGCCGACGCCGGGTCTCGTCGGAAGTCCCCTCGTCCTCAACGAATTCATGTCCTCCAACACCCGGACGTGGACCGACGCGACGGGAGCGACGCCGGACTGGATCGAACTGAAGAACGAGGGGACGAAGCCGATCCGCCTTGCCGGCTACGGACTCTCCGACGACGTCCGGAAGCCCGGTGAATGGGTCTTCCCCGACGTCGTCCTCGCCCCGGGCGCCTACCTGCTCGTCTTCGCGGACGGCACCGGCTCCGACGAAGGCACAGACACGGATAGCGACTCGGGAGACGGCGCGACGCCGCCGGCCGCGCCCACACGGTCCGCCGCGGCGGCCGCCGAGCTGCACGCCTCCTTCCGACTGGGGCAGACCGGCGACGAAGTCGTGCTGTCGGACTCCGGCGGGAACCTCCTCGCCCGCGTGACCCTTACGGAACTCCCGCCCGACGTCTCCTACGGGCGCGTGGAGTCCGTCGCCCCGACCGGCGGTGCGTCGCCGGCATACGCCTACTTCGGCTCCCCGACGCCGGGCCGCGCCAACGAAGGCGTCGGCGCCGCCACCGCCGAGGAGGCCCTGATTCCCTCCGATGCGACCGTGCGGATCCGCGAGGTCATGACCCGGAACTCCTGGACGCTGTACGACGAGGACGGGGATTCCCCGGACTGGGTGGAGATCGCGAACACGGGCGCCGAGCCGGTCGACCTTTCCGGATTCGGCCTGTCGACGGCGATGGGACGGCCCTTCGACTGGACCTTCCCTTCGGGCTGCACCCTGGCGCCCGACGCCGTCCTCGTCCTGCTGCTCAGCGGCAAGGACACGGCCTGGGACCCCGCTTCCGGCCGGATCCACGTCTCGTTCCGACTCGGCTCGAAGGACACGGCGCTTCGCCTGGTCGACCGGGGAGGACTCGAGGTCGACCACGTCGCACTCGACGCCCTGCCGTCCGACGTCTCCAAGGGGCGCAGGACGGATGACCCGGAGGTCTGGGCCTATTTCCCGCTCGCGACCCCTGGCGGACCGAACGACACCGTCTCCTTCGATTCCCTCGAAGCGCTGGAGGCCACCGCCAGCCCGGCACTCCGCTCGGTCGTCGTCTCCGAGGCGCTGTCGCTCGCGGCGGTCGACCTTGCGCTGGTGAACGGACCCACAGGCCCGTCCGGCGACTCCACGTCCAACGACTGGGTCGAACTCTTCAACGCCTCCGACCGCGCCGTCGACCTCTCCGGCTACGGGCTCAGCGACTCCCAGGACCAGCCCTTCCAGCAGCAGCTCGCCGAGGGCGTCCTCGCCCCGGGGGATTATCTCCAGGTGCCGGTCTCCTTCTCCCTCGCTTCGACTGGGGACCGTGTCTTCGTCACCGACCCGTCGGGCCGCACGGTCGACGTCTTCGACACCGCGCGCATGCGTCCCGGCATGAGCTGCGGCCGTCTCGGACTGGACGGAGCGGCGACGGACGTGGGCACCGAATCGCCCGGGCGCGTCCTGTTCGACACGCCGACACCGGGCAAGCCGAACACGACGGCCTCCTACGCGGGGTATGCCGCACCGGTGACGTTCCTCGTCGACCGCGGCGGTGGGACCTACGCGGAAGGACCTGCGGCGGACGACGGGCTGCTCTACTGCACGGGGACCGTCACCGTGACGATGGCCACCACCCAGGCCGGCGGCAGGATCCGCTACACCACCGACGGCTCCGCGCCGACCGCCGCCTCGCCTGTCCTGGAGACCCAACCGCTGAAGCTGACGAAGACGACCGTGCTCCGGGCGCTGGTCACCTGCGAGGGACGCCTCCCGTCCTTCTCCACCACGCGCACCTTCTTGTTCGACGCCCCCCACGACCTGCCCGTGGTCTGCCTCTC
>CAXNDY010000260.1:0-3108 GCA_964201095.1 Saccharofermentanales bacterium | reverse complement strand
GCAAGCTGTGCGCCCGATTCGCTCTGGAAGGTCGCAGACCCATCCTCGCGGCCGCCGATACCTTCCGCGCCGCGGCCATCGAGCAGCTGGAGCACTGGGCGCATACGACCGGCACGCCGCTGATCCGCCATTCCGAAGGCTCCGACCCCGCGGCCGTCGTCTTCGATGCCGTGTCCTCGGCGAAGGCCAGGAACGCCGGCGTCCTGGTCGTGGATACGGCGGGTCGTCTCCACAACAAGCAGAATCTCATGGACGAACTCAACAAGATCCGCCGCGTCATCGCCCGCGAGGCGCCCGATGCGAAATGCACCACGCTCCTCGTCATCGATGCGACGACGGGACAGAATGCCGTCGTCCAGGCGAAGTTGTTCCGCGAAGCCGCGTCGGTGGACGGCATCGTGATCACAAAACTCGATGGGAACGCGAAGGGAGGCGTCGCGGTCGCCGTCGCCTTCGAGACGCACGTCCCGATTCTTCTCGCCGGTCTCGGCGAAAAGGTGGACGACCTCGTCGACTTCGATTCCGTGGCTTTCGTGGACTCTCTGCTTCCTTCCTAGGCGTCAAGTAAATTGGCTTGACATGCGACGTTCCTTCCCGTATCCTGTCGACATGGAAGAAGTGCGGAATCCGATCGGCAAGAACGTGGAGGCGAGCCTGCTGCTCGATTTCTACGGAAGTCTCCTGAGCGAGCGAAGCCTCCGACTGATGGACCAGCACTTCAACGAGGACCTTTCCTACGGAGAGATCGCCGAACTGACCGGCATCACGCGGCAAGCCGTCCATGACGGCGTAAGCAGGGGACTGGTCCAGCTGACCGAATACGAAGCCCGACTCGGCATGATCCGTCGATTCCGCACCCAGAGGGAAAGCATCGAAAAGGCCGTCCTCCTCATCGAGGATGGACGGGAAGAGGAAGCCTCCGCGGAATTGAAGCGGATGCTGGAGGATCTCTAGAATGGCGTTCTTCGAAAGCCTGTCCGACAAGCTGCAGGGCATCGCGGCCCGCATGAAGGGCAAGGCCCGGGTCGGCGAACAGGACATCAAGGACATGATGCGCGAGATCCGTCTGGCGCTGCTCGAGGCCGACGTCAACTTCCAGGTCGTGAAGCAGTTCGTCGACGAAGTCTCGCTCAAGTGCCGCGGTTCCGACGTCCTGGAAAGCCTCACGCCTGGCCAGCAGGTCGTCAAGATCGTCCACGAAGCCCTCGTCGACATGCTCGGCACGACACAGGGCAAGCTCGCCGTGTCCCCCTCGGGTTTCACCGTGATCCTGCTCTGCGGGCTCCAGGGCTCCGGCAAGACGACGACCGCAGCGAAACTCGGTCTCTATCTGAAGAAGAAGGGCAAGAAGCCCATGCTGGCCTCCTGCGACGTGCACCGTCCGGCGGCCGCCCTCCAGCTCGAGGTGCTGGCCAACCAGGCCGGACTGCCTTCCTTCATCCAACCCGAGGAGAAGGATGCCGTCGCGATCGCGAAGAGAGCGGTCGAACGTGCCAAGTACCTCTTCAACGATACCCTTATCGTCGATACCGCGGGACGCATGACCGTGGATCCCGCCCTGATGGACGAACTCCGCAGGATCCGCAAGGCGGTGGATCCCACCGAGACCCTCCTCGTCGTGGATGCGATGACCGGCCAGGAAGCCGTCGCCATCGCCCAGTCCTTCCACCAGGAGATCGGCGTCGACGGATTCGTGATGACCAAGCTCGATGGAGACGCCCGCGGCGGTGCGGCGCTCTCGATCCGCAAGATGACCGGACTTCCCATCAAGTTCGCCTGCGTCGGCGAGAAGATCGCCGATATCGAGGAGTACTCCCCGGAGCGCATGGCCTCCCGCATCCTCGGCATGGGGGATGTCCTCGGGCTCATCGAACTCGCGACGGTCGCCGTGGACGAGAAGAAGGCGCGCGAGTCCCTCGAAAATCTTCGACGCAACCGCTTCACGCTCGTGGACATGCTCTCCCAGATGGAGGAAGTCCTCAAGATGGGGTCCGTGGGCAATGTCCTGGACATGATTCCCGGCATCGACAAGAAGAAGTTCAACGCCTCGGACGTCGACGACAGGATGGTCGTGCGCTCCGTCGCGATCATGCGTTCGATGACGGTCCGCGAACGCCTCAACCCATCCATCCTCAACGCCAGCCGCAGGAAGCGCATCGCGGCGGGTTCCGGAACGCAGGTGCAGGACGTGAACCGCGTCGTCCGCCAGTTCGAGGAGACCGAGAAGATGATGAAGCAGTTCTCATCGATGTCGAAGGGAAAGAATCGGCGTGCCGGATTTCCGGGGATGCCGTTCTGACCCTCAGCATAGAGACCTACCCGATCGAACAGAAGGCCCTAAGGAACAAGGAGGCATGGACACATGGCAGTGAAGATCAGACTCAAGAGAATCGGTGCGAAGAAGATGGCGTTCTACCGCGTGGTCGTGGCAGACTCGCGCTACCCGCGTGATGGCCGCTTCATCGAGGAGCTCGGCTCCTACGACCCCAGGACCGACCCGTCCACGGTGAAGGTCGACGTCGAAAAGGCGAAGAAGTGGATCGCGAACGGCGCACAGCCGACCGACACCGTGCGTGCGCTGCTGAAGAAGGCCGGCGTCTTCGAGTGAGAAGGGAGGTCCATCCATGAAGGATCTTCTGGAATCGATCGTCCGCTCCCTCGTCAACGACCCGGACGCCGTGTCCGTCGAGCGCTACGACCAGGGGGACCTCGTGGTCCTCGAACTGCGCGTCGCACCCGAGGACATGGGCAAGGTGATCGGCAAGCAGGGAAGGATCGCCCAGGCCATCCGCTCCATCATGAAGGCCCGTGCCGCCCGCGACGGGCGTCGGGTCGACGTGAAGATCATCTGAGGCGCAGGCGGCATGCTCGCGGAACAGCTCCAGATCGGCCGCATCCTGGGTCCCCACGGCATCCGCGGGGAACTCAGCGTGCAGCTGCTGACGGATGACCCGACCCGTTTCGACAAGTTGAAGACGTGCCTTCTGGAAGGGGCCGCGGGCATGCCTGCGACACCCTGCCGGATCGCCGGGGTCCGCCATCAGCATGCGACCGTCCTTCTACGACTGGCCGGCGTCGACGACCGAGACGCAGCGGAGAAGCTGAAGG
>CAXNDY010000259.1:0-3111 GCA_964201095.1 Saccharofermentanales bacterium | reverse complement strand
TCGGCGAGGGCGGCGAGCATCCGGATCCGGGTGGAATCGGAGAAGACCTTGAAAAGGTCGGCCAATTCGAACAAGGCGGCCTCGTCGGGCAGTCGCGCCCGCACCGCACTCACGGTGCCCTCGTGGATCACGTTGCAATCGCAGCGGTCGTCCTGGGTCGAAGCCGTGTCCGTGGTTCGATCGATCGGGTCCATGGCGGTCCTCCTCGCTGACATATGAACATATGAGCAATCGTTCATATAATAATCCTCATTCTACCGCCCTCCCATGCCTCCGTCAACCCTCCCGCGACACTCCTTTGACAAGCCTTTGACAAGCCGCCGCGCGCACCTCTACAATACGGGAAGGCCGGACGGCGTCACCCCTTCCGCCGTCCCTTCGGGAGGTCAACCATGAGTCGGATCAACGCCCTCGTCGCCCTGGGCGGCGGCCCTTCCCCGGTCATCAACGCCTCGCTGCTCGGCGTCGTGCAGGCCTGTCTGCGCAACAAGGGGCGCATCGGGCACGTCTACGCGGCGCGACACGGCATCGAGGGCGTCCTGCAGGAGGAGCTGATCGATCTCGAGGCCCAGGACCCGCAGGAACTGGAGCGGCTGCGGCACACCCCCGCGTCCGGAGCGATCGGCACCTGCCGGTACAAGCTGGACGCCGGGTGCGAGGAGGACTTCGCGCGCATCCTGACCGTGCTCAAGGCCCACGACATCGGATATTTCTTCTACATCGGCGGAAACGACTCCATGGACACCGCGGACAAGGTGTCGCGCCTCGCACGGGCCGAAGGCTACGACCTGGTCGTGGCGGGCGTTCCCAAGACCATCGACAACGACATCGGCGACGAGGCCTTCACGGTCATCGACCACACGCCGGGGTACGCCAGTGCCGCCCGCTTCTGGGCGGACATCATCCAGAACACCAACGAGGAGAACCGCGGCATGTGCGTTTCGGAGCGCGTCGCCGTCCTGCAGGCCATGGGGCGCAAATCCGGCTTCATCACGGCGGCGGCTCGCCTCGCCGATCCGAACCGCGAGATGCCGCTGCAGCTGTACTTCGCCGAGTCGCACCACAACCTCGACACGCTGGCGGAGAACGTCAACCGGCAGCTGCTGCGCAGCGGGCGCTGCATCGTCGTCGTCAACGAGGGCTTCGACGTCGGAACGCTGGGCGAGGCGCGGGACGGCTTCGGACACGTCGAATACGGTGCCAGCCGGACCACGGCGGCCCAGGTCGTCGTCAACCACCTCAATGGCCTCAAATTCCCCGTCCGTGGGACCACGACGGGCCAGGTGCCCGGCGTGCTGCAGCGCTCGACCTCGATCCACCGCTCGAAGGTCGACGTGAAGGAAGCCTGCGAGGTCGGCGATTACGCCGTGGAGATGGCCCTGAAGGAGGGCACGGGATACATGGCCACGATCCTGCGCGCGCCGGGGGAGACCTATCGGGCCTATTATACGAAGGTGGACCTGCGCACCGTCGCCAACTCCGAACGCCACCTGCCGAAGTCGTGGATCACCGCCGACGGCATCGACGTCACCGACGATTTCGTGCGGTACGCGCAGCCGCTGCTCGGCGACGGCTGGCCGGAGATCCCCATCGAGAACGGACTCCAGCGCTTCGCGAGACTCGATGACACCCTTATCGCTCGGCGCACTCCTGCCTACGTGCCGGTCCGCATGAGGGACTGACCCGTAGGCCATTCCCCCTGCGGACCGCGGACGAGCGGAGGCCTAGCCCAACGGGAACAGGGGCTTGACCTGACCCGAAAGGGCCTTCAGTTCGGCCATCTCCGACGCATCGAGCGGCTTCACGCCGTCCTTGACGGCCTGGACGGCCTGGCGGAAGGCGCGGATGTCGCCCGGCGGGAGCGCGGCGGCGATCGGCTGCGAAAGCGCGTAGCGCAGCGCGAGACCGGCGAGGTGGTCGTCCTTCAGCGGTTCGTACCAGCATTTCTTGAAGTCGCGCTCGGCACCTTCCGGCCACATGGAGCGGGCCATGGCCTTGAGCGCGAGGCAGGAAGCGCCGCGGCTCGCGGCGGCTTCGAAGATCCGCGGGCCGAAGACGCCGTGGAGCATCGAGGCGAAGTTGACGGGGAACAGGACCGAGTCGAAGGGGAAGGCCTCGAAGAGCCGAACGGCGGCCTTCTCCGAGTGCGCCGAGAATCCGAGGTGCCGGACGAGCCCCTCCGCCTTCGCCTTGACGAAGGTCTCGAGAGCGCCGCCGGGGGCGAGGATCCGGTCGACGTCCTCGTCCGTGTTCACGGCGTGGAACTGATAGAGGTCGAAGCGGTCGGTCCGCATCACCTTGAGGGCGGCCTCGAGCGCGGTCCGTGCGGCCGGTCCGTCGCGCTGCTCGGTCTTGCAGGCGAGGAAGACGCCGTTGCGGTAGGGCTGCAGCGCGGGACCCAGCTGGTCCTGCGCATTGCCGTAGGACGGGGCGACGTCGAAGTAGTCGACGCCGGCATCGATGGCCTCGGCGACGAAGCGGTCCGCGACCGGCTGCGTCTCGTCCATGACCACGATGGCCCCGAATCCGATCACCGACAACCTGTCGCCGTTCTTTCCGTAGTTCCTTCTTTCCATGTCGTCCTCCTTCTATGGGTTCTCTATTGGATGAGTTTCTTCGTGATCTTCCAGGAAAGGATGCGGAAGACCGCCCGGTCGACGGTCTCTTCCGGGACCGTCCCCGCACGGACCGCCGCGAGGATCTGTTCGAAGGCCTTCTGGTATTCCGGGGTGACCAGCACGTCGTTTCCGGCCAGCACCGCGAGGACCGACGGCGACTGCGATGGCGCGTCTCCCCCGGTGATCGCGCCCATGCCGAGCGAATCGGTCAGGATCACCCCGGTGAAGCCCAGGCGGATCCGGAGAATACCGTGGACTGCAGGGGAGAGCGAGGCCGGCAGCGTCGCATCCATGCACGTCACGATGTTGTGGGAGACCATGACGCATTCGACGCCGGCGTCGATGCCGCTCTGGAAGGGTAGGAAATCGGCTTCGACGAAGGTGGAGAAGGGTCGCTCATCGACGGCGGCGCCCTTGTGGGTGTCGACGTTACTGCCGTAGCCGGGAAAGTGCTTGAGCGTGGAGGAGAGGCCGGTGGTTTTCGTGGCGGCGA
>CAXNDY010000258.1:0-3115 GCA_964201095.1 Saccharofermentanales bacterium | reverse complement strand
ATGCGGGCGGTGAAACGACGGCCGAGGACGGCGCTCGCGGCTCCGAGGCCGAGAAGCAGCGGAACGGTGCCGAGGGAGAAGAAGAACATGGACGCGGCGCCGAGAAGCAGGCTTCCCGTGCCGAGCGCGTAGATCTGCATGGCCTGGAGGGGACCGCAGGGCATCAGCCCGTTCAGGAGGCCGACGAAGAAGGGGCCTCTCCCCTGCTTCGCCGACTCGGCGCGGGTCCGCAGGAGGCGCGGCATGCGCGGGACGAAGCGGGCGAGGCCGGGGAACAGACCGAGCATCTGGAGACCCATGACCATCATGACGACTCCGGCGACGACGGCGATCGCGCCGCGCGCCCAACCGGAAAAGGACACGATGGAACCGAGCGCACCGGCGAGTCCCCCCACGACGGTGTAGGAGACGACGCGCCCGGTGTTGTAGAGGAGCCCGGGGCGGAGCGTCGAGCGGGCCGCCGGCGAGGAGCCGGAAGGGTCTCCGGCTCCGGCCCCAGGACCTTCCGGGCTTCCTGCATCTGCTGGAAGGCACTGGGAGAGCACGATGCCGCCGCACATGGCGACGCAGTGGACCGACGTCAGGATGCCGACGAGGAACAGCATGCCGAGCCCCATGGCGGAAGTGACCTCCGGAAGGAAGCTGAAACCGCCGAGGCGGTTCACGACGAGCACGACCGCCAGGACGGCGACGACGAGGCCGGCGAACTGCAAAGGGGTCATGCGGGCTGCGGAAGCGACTTTCGTTTTCGTCCGACTTCTCGGAGCGTCGAGAACGCTTTCCCCGTCGGGAGCGACATCGAGTCCTTCCGGAAAATACCCCGCGCTTTCCAGCGCTTCCTTCACCCGAACCAATACGGCGTCGTCCGGGTCGCGAACGAGGGAGACGCTGCCGGTCGGGAAATCGGCTCGAACCTCCTGGACGCCGGGCACGCGACGCAGGATGCGTTCCACCTTACCCTCGCAACCCGCGCAGGACATGCCTTCCAGGGAGAATCTCTGTCGGATGAAGCGTTTCGCCATCGGGTCCGTCTCCGTTCCGCAGCCTGTACGGCCGCATCAGGAAGGATACTCCCCGATTATGACGGTTTCATGGAGAGCGGCACGTAACGGATGCGCTGTCCTCCACCGGTCAGGCAACGGCCGCCATCGGGCGTCACGACGTAGGTGTCCTCGACGCCGACCATTCCGATGCCCGTGATGCCGATCTTGGGCTCCAGGGCGATGGCGATGCCGGCCTCGAGCGGCTGGTCGAATCCCTTCGCCAGCACGGGCAGTTCGTCGAGGTGCAGTCCGACCCCGTGTCCGAGGAATTTGACCTGGCGGCCGTCGTGGCCCATGAAGTGGCGCTCCTGGTCGGAATCGATCCGACGCATCGCGGCTTCGTAGATCGCGGACGGAATCGACCCGGGACGCAGGGCCGCGGCGGCTTCCCGCTCGACGGAGAGACACAGGTCCTGGAGTCGGGCCATCTCCTCCGTCGGCTCGGCGCCGAAACGGTAGACCTGCGTGCAGTCGCTGTGGTATCCGTCGATGCCGAACCCCACGTCCACGAAGACGAGGTCGCCGACCGCAAGGCATCTTTCGCGGCTGCCGACGAAGGGCACGGCCGCGCTCATCCCGAGTCCGCCACCCGGACCATTGAAACTCGTCCGGACCAGCGAACTCTCGCCGAACGCGACCTGCCCGACCACCATCTCGGACTGGAACATGGAGAATCGCGAGACACCGTGTCCGCCCAGGCGGAGCATGGCCTCGTAGAGCCGGCCCGTGAGGTCGACCTCGCTCATCCCCACCTCGAGAATTCCCGGAACGATCTCGTCGAGCAGATGCCGGTGGAGACGTCCCGACTCCTCCATGCGGGCGAGTTCCGCAGGGCTCTTGCGCATCCGGACCTCGAGCACGGTCCGGTCCACCGACTGGGTCTCGTCGAAGGAGAAGGCTTTCTGCAGGCGGTCGACGAGGGCGACCGTCGCGATTTCGGACTCGAGGTACGTTCGTCCGCACTCCGCACCGACGACCTTCGCCGCGTCCCGATAGCTCTCCATGGGGAGGACGTCCGGCAGGTCCGACTCGGCCAGCGCCCGGTCGAAGCTGCGGCGGACGAAATAGATGGCCGGTCCTTCGCGCCGGACGACCAGCAGTCCGTCCTGCATGCTTCCCGTGAAATAGTACTGGTTGACCCGTCCCACGAGGAATACCGTCCCCCAGTCCGGGTCACGGCGGTCCATCGCCTCGCGCAACCGGGCGATCCGCACGTCGGACTCGCAGATCCTGTCCATGCTCAGTCGTTCTCCGGTCGCTTCTCGGGGGGCCGGCCTTTCGTGTGTCCAGGCACTCTGTTCCCGAATGCCAACAGGTATTCCCCTGCGGACCGGTTGAGCTCCAGGGCGAAATCGCTCTCGTACTTGCGGCTGCAGAAGGCTCTGATCTTCGCGTCGAAGTCGCCGGGCACGCGTCCACCCTTCTCTTCCTGGCGCCGATACATCTCCCGCAGTTCGTCCGGAGAGAGTACCCGGTACCGGTCTTCGAAGACGATGTATTCGCGGTCGAATCGCGCGGGTTTTCGGCGTTCCCTTTGCCGATCCGTAGGCCAACCCAGGACGAGCATCGCCGCTGGGAAAACGTCCTCGGGAAATCCCAGCAGCACACGCACCTGCTCGCGGTTCTCGAGCACGTCTCCGATGTAGCAGCTTCCGAGACCGAGGCTCTCCGCGGCCACGACGAGGTTCTGTGCGGCGATCACCGCATCGGCCATGGCGAGCAGAGCGTCGCCGGGACCCAGCGGCCGGGCGTCGATTCCCGCGGCGCGATAGGTCTCGAGCCAACGGTGCCCATCGGCGAGGAAGACATAGACGACCGGCGCCGTGGCGATGAAGGGCTGGTGGTCGCAGAGGTCCGCGAGTTCGCGCTTCATGCCTTCGTCGGTGATGTCCAGGATCGTGTAGAGCATCTGGTTGCCGGCCGTCGGGGCCTGGAAGGCGGCCTGCAGGAGAAGGCCTCGCGTCTCGTCGTCGACGGGTCGCGGCTCGAAGGCGCGCATGCTCCTGCGCCGGTCGAGCTGATCCAGCACCTCGTTCCTACGCACTACCAACCGCCGCTCGCGCCGCCGCCGC
>CAXNDY010000257.1:0-3116 GCA_964201095.1 Saccharofermentanales bacterium | reverse complement strand
AAGCCGGCCATCTGCTCGGGCTCGGTCACCGAAAAGGACACGAAGTGCGGCATGGGGATGGTGCCGGAACGCCGGATCACGGCTTCGAAGCCGGTGCGGAGGACGACGTCGCCGCCGTTCTCGGAGAGGATCTCGAAGGGCTGGATATGCGGGTCCATGTTCGGGTGCAGCACGACGTAGTCCAGGTCGAAGTGGCGGTACGGGTCGAAGTCGGGACCCCACAGCGCCTTCGCGCGCTCGACGAACCCCGTCCAGAAGAAGTCGGAGACGGGGATCCGGTCGCCTTCCCGGTGCTGCAGCGCGGCGCGGAGCCGCAGGATCTTGGCCTGTGCACGGACCGGACCCTTTGCCGGATGCGACACCTTGGGCTCCTTCGGTCCCTTCGGCCCCATCCTCCGGTATTCCACGAGGATCAGCCAGACCAGCGCCGTGTCGAGGACCGACTGGTAGATCATGAACGGCGAGTGCCCGCGGAGGAAGCTGAGGATCTGGTAGACGACGAAGAAGGAGAACACGCCGGCCGCCAGCGGGTAGCCCCAGCGAACCTTCTTCGCGAGAAGGACGAGTACGGTCGTCTTGAGCAGTCCATGGAGCAGCAGGTAGACCAGGACGAATTTCTGCATGTCGAGCGTGTAGGTGTGCCCGAGCGTCAGGATGTAGTTCATCAGCCGGTCGTCGGGGTCGACGGCGAGCTCGCGGCGCGTCACCCAGTGGACCAGCCGCCCCATGCGGACGGGGTCGAGGAAGAACATGCCGATGCCGGCGAGCAGCTCGCCCACGGCATAGACGGCCTTGAGCGCGATGCCGATGCGGAACGCGACGTCGACGGCGTCCCTGGGGGACTTCGGCTTCTCCGTACGCGGTTCCGGCTTCATGCGTTCCGCTCGCTTTCCGCGGTGATCCTCACCAGCGCGACGACCATCCGGGTACAGGTCTCCATCCCCTCGACGGTGATGTGTTCATGGACGCCGTGGTAGGCGAACCCGCCCGTCCCGAGGTTCGGGCACGGCAGACCCTGGAAGCTGAGGTTCGCGCCATCGGTGCCGCCCCGCATGGGGATCTCGAGGACGGGAAGCCCGACTTCGGCCATGGCCCGCCGCGCGTTGTCCACCAGGTACATGTGCTTCTGGACGATCTCGAACATGTTGCGGTAGCGGTCGGCGACCTCGACGGCGACGGTGCCGGCCCCGTACCGGCGGTTCAGACCTTCGGCGGCGTGGAGCAGCGTCTCCTTGCGCATCTCGAGCTTGCCGGCGTCGTGGTCCCGGAGGCTGTATTCCATCTTCACCCGTTCGGGGTCCCCCTCGAGCTTGTTCAGGTAGTAGAACCCCTGGCGCACTTCGGTATGACGGGGGACCTCGAAGGCCGGAATCAGGGCGTTGAGCTCGCAGGCCACGGTCAGGGCGTTGACCATCACGTCCTTGGCGGTTCCGGGGTGGACGGCGATGCCGCGGATCGCGACCTTGGCTTCGGCCGCGTTGAAGTTCTCGAACTCCAGCTCGCCCTCCTCCCCACCGTCCAGGGTGTAGGCGAAATCGGCGCCGAATCCGGGGACGTCGAAGTGCCCGGCGCCCCTTCCGACCTCCTCGTCGGGCGTGAATCCGACGCGGAGCGGACCGTGCGGAAGCCCTTCCGCCAGGATCCGTTCACAGGCCGTCAGGATCTCGGCGATGCCGGCCTTGTCGTCGGCGCCGAGCAGCGTCGTGCCGTCGGTCACGACCAGGGTCCGGCCCTTGAAGCGGGCGAGGTGGGGAAATCGGCCCGGACCGAGCACGACCGGGTCCGCGGGGTCGTCCTTGAGCACCACGTCGCCGCCGTCGTAGTCCACGACGAGTCGGGGGCGCACGCCCTCTCCGCTGCATGCGGGGCTGGTGTCCATGTGGGCGATGAAGCCCAGGACCGGTCGATCCTCGTATCCGGGCGTTGCGGGGAGGTCGCCGTAGACGTATCCGAATTCGCTGATCCGGACGTCGGAGAACCCCAGGGCCCGCATCTCGTCCGCGAGTACCCGGGCCAGGTCCAGCTGCCGCTCCGTCGAGGGGGTGGACTCGGAGGACTCGTCCGAGGTCGTGTGGATGCGCGCATATGCGAGAAGGCGTTCAAAAGCCTGCATGGGGTCACCTCCGGCGGTCGTTTCCCCCATCATATCATTCCATTGACGCGTTCCCGCACGCGTGCTACGATGCATTTGGACTATCGCGTTAGTCCGCAGATGAGACGCCCACAGGAAAGGTCCGGTGATTGCCATGACCTTCATTCTCCCCACGATCCATCCCATCGCCCACACGGCCCGCCGCCTCCTTGCGGTGTCGCTTCTCCTCGCCCTGGTCCTGCCCGTCGCAGCCTGCGCTGCACCTCGGGACGCGACGCCGCTCGACGTGGAATTCCCTCTGAAACAGTACGCCCTGACCATGAGCCTCGCGCCGGGTCTCCCTTTCGAAATCACGTCCGTCGAGGGGGCGGAGGTCCGCGTGACCGTCGACGGAGGGAGCTGGCTGCGGTGGGGGTACGAGACCGCCAGCGTCGTCGAGACGAAGGGCCTGAAGACGACGTTCACGGCCACGACCGTGGCCACGACGGTCTACTGGTCCCCCTTCAGCGGAACGGACGGGACCGAGACGGGTCTGCCCACGGAAGCCGAGGTCGTGGTGACGGCCAGCATCGCCGGAAGGTCCACGAGCACCGTCCGCATCGCGATCCGTTCGCAGGATGGGTTCTATACCCCTTCGGTGAAGTGATCCGTCGACGCGACGGATCAAATTCACCTCCGTCCTCTCCCCCCGATTGCATCGTGCGGAATCCTCGTTTATAATCGCTTTGACTATCAAAGGGATATTCCGTGAAGGCGAGGAGACGAGCATGAACTACTTTCTGACCGAAGAGCAGAAGATGATCCAGGAGATCGCGGCCAAGATCGCCGACGAGAAGATCGCTCCCGTCGCGCTCGAATACGACGAGCAAGGCAAATTCCCGCACGAGATCGTGAAGATCCTCGGCGACTCCGACCTCTGTGGCGTGTATATCCCCGAGAAGTACGGCGGCCTCGGCGGCGGTGTCTTCGAGATGAGCCTCGTCGTCGAGCAGCTCAGCCGCGCCTGCGGCGGCATCGCGCTGTC
>CAXNDY010000256.1:0-3126 GCA_964201095.1 Saccharofermentanales bacterium | reverse complement strand
GCCGCGACCGTCCGCGCCACCGGCGTGGCCGCTGCCGTGGCCCGCATGTCCTTCGGAAACGCGGTCGGATTCCGCTTCCTGCTCCCTGCCGAGGGTGGCCGGATTTCCGGAGACGCCCTGTTCATGCCGGGGAACGGTGGACTGGTGCTCGAACTCGCCGGTTCCGCGCGGTCCGCTTCGGACGACGTCGCAGGACTCCTGGAAGCGGCGCACGCAGTCCGGCTCGGCACGACGACCGCCGATCCCGTTCTGGAAGCCGATGGACGTCATCTCGCCCTCGACGAAGCCCTCGCGGCCTGGGAGGCCCCCCTCGAGTCGGTGTTCCCGTCCCATGCCGCCCACGCCGTGCCGGTGACGGACCGCCCCCTCGAGGAGGTGCCCACTGCACCCGCCGCGACCGCCACGTTCCGACGCGCCCCCGCCGTCCGCTCCTGCATGACGCGCCCACGGGTCTTCATCCCGGTCTTCCCTGGAACGAACTGCGAGTACGATACCGCCCGGGCCTTCGCCCGCGCCGGAGCCGAACCCGACGTGATGGTCCTGCGCAACCTCCGTCGCGCCGATATCGAGGAGTCCATGCGCGAAATGGCGGAGCGGATCTCGGATTCGCAGATGGTCATGCTTCCCGGTGGTTTCAGCGGCGGCGACGAACCCGACGGCTCGGGTAAATTCATCGCGACGGCCTTCCGGAATCCGTACGTGGCGGAGGCGACCCTGGACCTGCTGAACCGTCGGGACGGACTCGTGCTCGGCATCTGCAATGGATTCCAGGCCCTCGTCAAGCTCGGGCTGCTGCCATATGGCGATATCCGCGACCTCTCCTCCGCCGACCCGACGCTGACGTTCAACACCATCGGGCGCCATATCTCCCGCTACGTCCGGACCCGCGTCCAAAGCGTTCGATCCCCCTGGCTGGCCCGATGCGAACCGGGCGACGTGCATTGGATCCCGGTGTCCCATGGCGAAGGGCGCTTCTTCGCGAGCCCGGCCCAGATCGACGACCTCTTCGCGAAGGGCCAGGTGGCGACCCGCTACGTCGACGGGCATGGCGCTCCCAGCGGCGATCCGTCGTTCAACCTGAACGGCTCCGTCGAGGCCGTGGAGGGCATCACGAGCCCGGACGGACGCGTCTTCGGCAAGATGGGCCACTCCGAGCGGCGCGGTCCGAATCTCGCTCGAAACCTGGGGCGTATCCCGGAGGACTTCGACCAGCACCTCTTCGAGGCCGGCACCGCCTATTTCCGCACCTGACGCGACGGATTCCGCTGGAGATCCAAGCGCGCGGATTCGCGAAATCGGACCGGTTCTGTCGGCGATTCGCCGCGAACCGCCCCCGACCGTCGATTCGCGTCAACCGCGCCCCGCCTCGCTCGACGTAGGATGGGGGTGAGGTGATGGCCATGCAGAACTCGTCCGCAACCCGTTCCTTCCTCCGTCGGCACCCCCGTCTCCGCCGCGCCTTCCACCGTGCGCGCGCCCGGCTCGTCCTCCTCCGCCGGGACGGCTCCGGACGCGGGTTTCCCGCGGCGGCGGCGCTCCTTGCCCTGCTCGTCGCCGCGCTTCTCCTGACCGCGCTGTCCGGAGGTTCGCTCGCGCCTCCACCGCAGGACCCGGGCCGATCCGATACAACGGGGACGCCCGCGATGACCGCCCCGTCCGGCGCGAACCGCGCCACCCCCAGTGGTGCGGCGCCGTCCGGCACAGCACCCGCCACCTCACCCACGGCCGCACCGGAGACCCCCGGCGCGACGTGGCCGGCGGCATCCCCCGGCGCATCCGGTGGATCCGGAGAAAGCGAAAGCCTCGGCGAAGCGTTCGGCCAGGATTGCACCGAAGGCACGCAAGGGAGCCGCGACCTCGCGGCGCTGCGCACCCCCGAAGCGCTGACCTCCCAGACCGCGCGCTTTTCGACGCACCTCGACTCCCTGGCGGCCTCCCTATCGGGAACCTCCCGAACCTTCGCGGATCTCGCGCTCGATCCGGCGTCCGGCACGCGCGCCCTCATCCTCGCGAAGAACCTCGTCTGCGCGGAGAACCTGAACGGCTATTTCTACTTCCTGTACGACCCCGGAGCCGCGACGTCCGGCATCGCGCCGCTGGTCCTGGTCGTGGACCGGCTGTTCACGGACGAGGACCGCGAGAGGGTCCTGGCCGATGGAACCTATGCGACTCCCGAAATCGAAACGGCGCTGGGTGCGGCGCTCGAAGTCCTTCTGGGACCGTCGGAAGGGAAGAGAGCCTCCGCCTTCGCGCTCGGGCTGTACCGGGAGGTATTCTCCGCACGGGTGGCCGGTGAGCCACCTTCCGAAACGCGTCGATTCCTCGCGCTTCCGGAGACGACCGTGGTCTTCCAGGACGCGTACATGACCTATGTCGAATTCCTGCCCGGAGGTGCCCCGTGAGCCGCGCCGCGACGTCTGTCGCACGTTTCGTCGCCTTGCTGCTGGCGATGCTGCTGCCCTGCCTCGTCCCGCTGCCGTTCGTCCCGGGGTGGTTCCTGCCGCAGTTCTCCGCTGCGGCCGCGACCCCCGCCGCCATCGTGGACACGGCTTCCTTCGAGGCCTGGCTGTCGGCGACCGGCCGTCCCATCACCAGCCGCTACCATGCCTACCGCGCCAGCTACGACACCTTTCGGCGCTACGGACTGCTCGTCTACGGCACGCCGGGTCTCGTTCCTGGAAACCGCTACAGCGCGGCGACCAGGGAATATGCGATGCTCGGTTTCTCCTACGACGAGTTCACCTTCACCAATTCCTTCTTCCCGGACGACAAGCCGGCTGGAACGACGTCCAGCACCCCCTGGGCATGGACGGGCTCCTGGCAGGAGATCCCGCTCGGTACGGATGCCACCGTCAGCTGGCTGCGGCTCACCGCTCGCGAGAAGGAACACGTGAAGGCCTCGGTCCTCTATTACAGCGGAAGCTCCTACGGCGGGATGACCTTTCCGGCCCTCGGGCTATCCGAGGTCAACACCATCGTCCTCTCGCCGCCGTCCTGGCTGCTCGGATTCGCAATGCACACCAAGCACTACTGGAAGACCGCGACGAATCTGCGCTACGCCACCTTCACCGGCAAGGGCATCGGAAGCGTCGGCCTCGACTGCACCCTGACCGAGACCGCACGACC
>CAXNDY010000255.1:0-3128 GCA_964201095.1 Saccharofermentanales bacterium | reverse complement strand
TCCTGGCTCTTGCGGGCTGCAGTCCAGCTGGGACGCCGACTCCGAGTCCGGTGCCGACCGCGACTCCGGAGCCAACCGCGACCCCGACGCCCGTGGCGACGCCGACGCCGGAAGCGACGCCGACCCCGACGCCCGTCCCGGTCGTCGCCATCGATATCAAGTCGCTCCCCGGCTATGTCGCTCCCAAGGCCCAGTCGAACGGCTCCTACAAGAAGACGTTCGCGGACGGCGGCACCATCACCTGGTGGGTCTACCAGAACGGGAACAAGCTCGTGAAGGGATACCAGGCGGAGACTCCCGTCGTATTCGGCCCGTCCTCCGATTTCACGGACGTGGAGGGAGTCCTGACGTTCCGTGGGAACAACTACCGCGATGCACCGGCGTGGGGTTCGGCCGATGTCGTGAACAAGAAGCTTACCATCGTCTGGGAAAAGGCCAATGGAGCCGTCAGCGGCACGGGAAGCTATTGGCCCGGATCCGGCTGGACTGGACAACCCCTGATCGTACATTGGCCGGAAGAGACGCGCAACGCGATGGGACTTACGGCAGAAGTCAAGGCCAAGGACCTCGTCGAGGTCGTGTACCCCGTCTTCGACGGGAAAGTCTACCTCCTGGATCTGGAGACGGGACTTCCCACGCGGGAAGCGATCAAGGCCGGCTTCAGCTTCAAGGGGACCGGATCCGTCGACCCGAGGGGTTGGCCCTTCTTCTACGCCGGTCAGGGCCTCAACGACATGAACGGCACGATCGGTGCCTTCTTCTTCCGGATGTTCGACCTGGTCCAGAACAAGCAGGTCTATGGCATCCCGGGTCTGGACTCCGTCACTTCGCGTGCCTGGGGTGCCTTCGACTCCTCGTCGCTGATCGACCGGAAGACCGGGATTCTTTTCGAGCCGGGCGAGAACGGCGTCCTGTACCGCACGGACCTCCATGCCGCCTTCGATGCGACGGCCGGCACGGCGTCCCTGGCTCCGGAGATCGTCAAGATGAACTACCGGGTCTCCTATGCCTCCAGCTATGGAATCGAGAGCTCCTCCGTCGGGTACCGGAATCTCGTGTACACCTCGGACAACGGGGGGCTCGTCCTCTGCACCGATATCAACTCGATGGAGCCGGTCTGGATGTTCTGGACGAAGGACGACTCGGATGCCACCATGGTGCTCGAGGAGACCGCCGACGGACCCGTCCTCTACCAGGGCAATACGGTCGACAAGCGCCCCTTCAAGCAGGGCACGACCGGAGACGACTGCAACCTACGGAAGTTCGACGCGCTGACGGGCAAGGTCCTCTGGCAGTACGACGTCCCCTGCGTCTATGATTCCGTCCTCAACGGCGGGCTGCTCGCCACTCCTCTGGTCGGCAAGGACGACATTGCCGATCTGGTGATCTACAACATCGCCAAGACGACCGCCAGATACGCCGGCACGCTGCTCGCGCTCGACAAGACGACGGGACAGCCCGTCTGGACGCGCAGACTCGACGCGTACAGCTGGAGTTCGCCCATCGCGATCAAGGGAAAGGACGGCAGGTCGTACGGCATCTTCTGCGACTACAAGGGCGACATGCATCTGTTCGACCCGCGCACCGGTCTGGATCTGGACGTGATATCGCTCGGCCTGAACGTGGAGTCGTCCCCATCGGCCTACAACGACATGATCGTGGTCGGTTCCTACGCGAAGAAGATCTTCGGCATCCGGATCGACTAGCATGAGCAGCGAAGCGCCCGAAAAGAGACCGGAAAGGAAGGGACTCCTCACGCGATTCGCACAGGAGGACCGTCCCCACGACCTTCGACAGCGAGCCGCCGAGATCCTGCGCTACCTCGGCCCCGGGCTTCTCGTCACAGTCGGATTCATCGACCCCGGAAACTGGGCCGCCAACGTCTCGGCCGGCGGAGACTTCTGCTACCGGATGCTCTGGATGGTCACCCTGTCCACGCTCATGCTGATCCTGCTCCAGCACAACGCAGCGCACCTCGGCATCGTTACCGGCAACTGCCTCGCGGAGTCCGCCGCGGTCCACCTGCCCCGGAAGTTCTCGACGCCCATCCTGGGCTCCGCAGTGCTCGCCGCGGCCGCCACGGCCTACGCGGAACTGCTCGGTGGAGCGATCGCCCTCCAGATGCTTTTCGACATCCCCATCCGCATCGGAGTGCTTCTCGTCCTCGCGCTCGTCGCCGTCATGCTTCTCACGAACTCCTATAGACGTGTGGAACGCTGGATCATCGGCTTCGTCTCGCTGATCGGCCTGTCCTTCCTGGTGCAGATGTTCCTATCGGATATCGATTGGGGAAGCGCCGCCGTCGGCTGGGTCACGCCCGCCATCCCCGCAGGTTCCATGCCGATCCTCATGAGCGTGCTGGGCGCGGTCGTCATGCCGCACAACCTGTTCCTTCATTCGGAGATCATCCAGAGCCGCAAGTGGAACCTCAAGGACAAGAAGGTCATCGAGCGCCAGCTGAAATTCGAGTTCCTCGACACGCTGTTCTCGATGTCCGTCGGCTGGGCCATCAACAGCGCGATGATCCTGCTCGCCGCTTCGACTTTCTTCGTCAAGGGGATCCACGTCACGGAACTCTCCCAGGCGCAGAAGATGCTCGAGCCGCTCCTCGGACCGGCCTCGGCCGTCCTCTTCGCCGTCGCCCTGCTCTTCTCCGGCTTCTCCTCGTCGATCACGGCAGGGATGGCCAGCGGCTCCATCTTCGCCGGCTTCTTCAAGGAACCCTATGACGCCGGGGACAAGCACAGCCGCACCGGAATGCTTCTCGCCTTCGTCCCCGCGACGGTGCTGATCCTCCTGACCGGAGACCCTTTCAAGGGCCTGGTCCTTTCCCAGATGCTGCTCAGCGTCCAGCTTCCCATCACCATCTTCCTTCAGATCCGCCTGACCTCCTCCCGGAAGGTGATGGGGGAATACCGCAACTCCCGGACCGACAACGTCCTGCTCTGGGCGTGCGGTCTGGTCGTGACGGGGCTGAACGTGATGCTGCTCCGCGAACTTGTCTCGACGTTTCTCTAGAACCTCACACTCCCATCACACGTCTGGAGTACGATGGTTTTAAAGAATACGGAAGAGAACAAGGAGGCACGAAGCCGATGAAACGCACGACGGTCCTGGTGGTCGATGAC
>CAXNDY010000254.1:0-3139 GCA_964201095.1 Saccharofermentanales bacterium | reverse complement strand
AAAAAGCCCGGCGACCCGAACAAGCCCAAGGACTCGAACCAGCCCGGCAACCCGACGTCCCCCACTGACAAACAGGCGGGTGGCGCCGAAAACTACTCGATTTCGCAGGCCATGAGCGACCAGGCCCAGCTCTCCACCATCGCCTTCAGCGGCCTCGCGTTCCTGACCGGCTCGAGCGGCGCCGACAGCTTCTTCCCGCCGGGAAAGGTCGCCGACTTCTTCGGCTTCCAGTACATGCGCGATATCGACGTCTCCGGGTACGGGCACAACACGACGTTCCTCAGCAAGGCCGCGAACACCGTGCTCTCGATCCTCGACGACGCGCAGAAGGCGAAATTGGTCGCTCTCGCGAAGGAACAGGCTCCGATCTACGAGAAGTTCGCGCTGGCTCGCTTCCCCTTGATGGAAGCCTTCCGCCGCGGCCTCGAAGAGGATGTCCCGAGCGGCTCCGCAGGACTCAACGCCGAGGCTGTGTCCGAATACACGGCCCTGCTCTATGGGTATGATGCCGAGCTCAGCTACCACCGCGCCGTCGTGGTCGGCGGGATCGTCACCTCCTTCACGACCGAGCAGAAGGCCACGCTCGACGCGATGAAGTTCAACGACTCGTCGACCTGGCGGACCGTGGCGGAGGACGAGGCGCTCAAGAAGAGCCTCAAGAACACCGAATTCGTCGCCGTCATGACCTATGCGAGCGAACTCTTCTCCTGGTACAAGGGAAGCATCGATTCCGACATCTACTTCTGCCCCGAGCGGCACGGCACCTACTTCGGGGGGTTCTACATGAAGGACCAGCCGGCCATGGACAACCCGGACTACTTCATCAGCACTTCGGTCACGGGCGACAAGGGACAGGGCCTCCTCGACATCCTGGACAACACCCAGCGCGCGCAGATCACGCAGATCATCGAGCTGCAGCGGCCCTGGCTCGCCGAAGTCGCCGAGATCCGCACAGCCGTCTCGACGGAGCTCCGCAAGGCGCTGACTGGAGGAACAGTGGACGAAGCGAAGGTGAAGGAGATAATCCAGCGGTACGGCGAACTCGACGGACTCATGTCCGCGCTCTATGCCGAACGGTTCACCGCCGTCGCGAAGACGCTCACCTCCGACCAGCGCACGAAACTCGTCGCGCTCCGCGACCTTGCCATCGTCCCGGAGGGCGCCTATGAATTCTCCACTCCGATTCCGATGCCGTGCCTTGACACCATCGACTACTTCTTCGGAATCGGCGCGGTTCCGACTTCGCTGCCATGATGCGATTTCAAAGACAATGCCGTTCGCGACGGCTTGATATAATGGAGAAAACGAAGAAAGGTGGAACGGACATGGATCGAAGATGGACCGGAAGAACGAAGATCAAAATGGCGGCCTGGCTCCTGCTCGCACTCTCGTTCGGCTTCGTCCTTGCGACGGGTTGTGGGAGGACGGGGGGCAACGTGGACGCGAATCCCACGCCGACGACAGTCCAGGAACCTACCCCCACGGTCGGCAAGGACGCCCAGGAGGTCCTGGGCTGGCTCGAAGACGCGGAATCGGTCATGGACGCTTCTCCGGAGACGGACGGAATCGACCTGGACCTAGCCGCGATCGAAGCCGATAACGGAGCGACGTCGGACCCGGCACCGCTCCTGACCTCGGCTGCTTTATTGGAGAAGGACCTGAACGTCACGGTTCCAACCGTGGATGCGATCCCCTAGGAAAGGAAGGTCGAGCAATGAAGAAGATGAATTGGAAGAGAATCGGAACGGCACTGCTGTGCGTCGTCCTCATCCTGGTCGTAGCCGTGCCCGTCGCGGCGACGACGGCTGGCGACGTGCGGTCGAAGCGTCTCGTCGTGGAAGCCGCTAGCGCGGAGATCCGCGGTCTCATGCTGGACGCGAAGGAGTCCATGGACTCCGTGCGGACAGCCCTCGAAGGTCATGTGAAGGCCATGGCGAAGATCGCGCCCGAGGAATTCGCCGCACTGAAGGTCCGACTGGACGAGCTGCATGCACGGATGGGCGCCGTACGCGTCGAGCGGGAGTTCTTCCTCGCGAAGATGACCGAATTCAGGACCGCGATGAATGCGAAGGATCTCGATACCGCTTCCACCGTGCTCGATGAGGTCATGGCACGTCAGGCTTCGTGGAAGTCCGCTGTGGAGACCTTCATCACGGATGCCAAGGCGCTGGCTGCCGACGTGACCGCGCTCGTCGACGAAACCGGCCCGATCTGGGAAGCGCAGCGGGCGGAACGGGACGCTTTCCTCGCAGCGGTGAAGGAGAAGAAGGCCACGCTGGACGAGACGCACGCGGTCGTCATGGCGAAGAACGAAGAGTTGAAGGGAATCCTGGCGCAGGTCCGCACGATGATCGAGGCAGGAGCTCTGGAAGCGCTATCCGAAGAAGACCGGGCCAGCGTCAAGGCAAGCCTCGACTCGATCCGGACCGGGCTGAAGACCACCTTCAACGGATCCGTGAAGACCCGGATCGAGGCGTTCCACGCTGCGCGCCTGGCGGGGGATCGCGAAGCCGCTCTCTCCGCGCTGGACGAAGCCATAGGAATCCAGGCACCCCGCCCGGCCGTCCTGGATGGGTTCATCGCCGTGGCGCAAGGTGTGCTGGACAAGCTCGAGACGTCCGGCCCGATGCCCTCGCCGACTGGCACAATCTAGCCGGCTGTCCCCGAAGACCCAAAGGACCCCTGTGGCCGTGTGGCCACGGGGGTCCTCTTCGTATCAGGCACGGCACTGTCCATCCGGTGGAACTAACCCTTCTTGTTCGTCTTGATGCCGAACGGCAGGTACAGCGGGCAGACACCGATCCAGGAAGTCGCGAGAAGCACGACTCCGAGCAGTCCGACCCAACGCCAGCCGCTCTGGACGACGACGAGGACGACGAGGAGGGCGATGCCGAGCACGATGCGGATGATGCGGTCGATACCGCCCATGTTCTTCAGGTCCGAGATCTTCATGGGAGTCTCCTTCCGAGGCAGAGCGCCTCCAGTCCGTTTGCGATTCGATTCGTCAAACACCTTATTCCTAGTCTACACCAAGGAATTGGGAAGATATCGTAACCATTCGACCCATTTTCGTGTCGAAGAGGCGCAAACGGCAAAATCCCTAGGAAACTCCTTCCTCTCGTCCGTACCCTGTTATAAT
>CAXNDY010000253.1:0-3147 GCA_964201095.1 Saccharofermentanales bacterium | reverse complement strand
AGCACGTAGGAGAAGTCGACTTCTCCCTTCTCCTCGAGGACCACGGTGTGCTTCTCGTCGACCATGGAGAGACAGAGCGTCCGTGTGTCGTCGGGCGTCAGCGTGTGCTCGCCGAAGGGCATCAGCTCGCCGCGGACGCGGAACATCGGCGGCAGGGCCACGGTGAGATGGACGTCGGAGGCAGTCCGGCTTACGGCTTCCTTCAGAATCGCCTCAAGGGGCAGAAGTTTCGAGTCGTCCATGGACCATCCTCCTTCTTCAGGGGATCATTCGATGGTATAGGTGACCTTCATCATTTCCTCTACGGTCGTGACACCGTCGAGCACGAGTTTGGCGCAGGACTCCATCAGCGAGACGGTGCCCATGCGAGAGGCCAGGGAACGGATCTGGTCGACGGAAGCACGGCGGTCGATGAGTTCGCGGACGTCGCGGCCGACGAGCATGACTTCGTGGATCGCGGTGCGTCCGCGATAGCCCGAGAAATTGCATGCCGGACACCCGCTGCCCTTGAAGAGGGGGCGGGGTTCCTTGAGCTTCAGGAGCATCATCTCGGTGTGGTCCGGCTTGTAGGAGATCTTGCAGCGGGTGCAGACCTTCTTGACGAGGCGCTGGGCGATGACGCCGACCACGGACGTGGAGACGAGGTAGGGCTCGATGCCCATGTCGACCAGACGCGTGATGGTGGAGGCGGCGTCGTTGGTGTGGATCGTGCTGAGGACGAGGTGGCCCGTGATGGCGGAGCGGATGGCGATCTGCGCCGTCTCGTTGTCGCGGATCTCGCCGATCAGGATGATGTCGGGGTCCTGCCGCAGAATGGAGCGGAGGCCGCTGGCGAAGGTCATGCCGGCCTTGAGGTTGACCTGGACCTGGTTGATGCCGGCCATGCGGTACTCGACCGGGTCCTCGACGGTGACGATGTTGGTCGAGATCCGGTTGAGCTCCTTCAGCACCGTGTAGAGGGTCGTCGTCTTGCCGGAGCCGGTGGGGCCGGAGACGAGGAGCACGCCGTGGGGGCTCTTGACGATCTTGTCGAACAGGGTCATGTTCTCCTGCGAGAATCCGAGCGCCTGGCGGCTGAAGGTCATGTCGGTGCGGCCGAGGATACGGATGACGATCTTCTCGCCCGTGACGAGCGGGAGGATCGAGAGACGCATGTCGACGGGCTTGCCGTTGATGGTGGTCTCGACGCGGCCGTCCTGGGGGATGCGCTTCTCGGCGATGTCCATGCCGCCCATGATCTTGACGCGGGTGACGACGGCGGCGTGGGCGGCGCGGGGGGACTTCATGATGTCCTGCAGCTCACCGTCGACGCGGATGCGGACGCGCATGCGGTCCTCCATCGGCTCGATGTGGATGTCGCTGGCGCCGACCTTGATGGCGTGTTCGATGATGCTGTTCACGAGCTTGACGACCGGGGCGTTGGACACCTCCGAGGAGGTGATCTCCTGGCCGATGCGGGCGATCTCGTCGAGGTTGAATTCCTTCTGGAGTTCGGCGACCGCCTTCTGGGCGTTCTCGCGGCCGTAGCTCCGGTCGATGGCGGCGAGGATGTCGGTGCGGCCGGACATCTTGGGGCGGACGTCCTTGCCGGTGGCGTAGCGGACGTCGTCGATGGCGACCAGGTCGAGGGGGTCGTTCATGACGAGCACGAGCTCGCCGTCCTCGAAGCCGACGGGAATGGCGCAGTGGCGCTTGGCCATGGCCTCGGAGATCAGTCCCGGCGCCTCGGGGTCGATCTGCAGAGCGCCGATGTCGACGAAGGGGATCTTGATCTGGTACTCGCGGGCATTCATGATCTGCTGCTCGGAGAGAATGCCCTTCTCCACGATCAGTTCTCCGAGTTTCTTCCCGGAGGTCTTCTGGTCTTCCAGCAGACTCTGGATCTGTTCCGGGGAGATCATCCCCGACTCAGTCAGAATTTCGCCGAGCTTCTTCATTCATCTCTCCGTTCGAGGCAGATTCCACGGATGCGCTCGGGCACAGCCCGATGCCATGCCCCCTGCTTTTGATTATACGCCACTCCTTGATGTATAAAGAACAGGTGTGTGACGAGTATGTTTTATAATCAATACAATAAAGCGCAATCGGCGTCCATACCATAGGATACGGGACATACGGGAGGGAAGCGGATATGGAAGCGTTCTGGGTCGTCTGGGCGGGGATCCTGGGTCTTTTCATCGGGAGCTTTCTCAACGTGCTGGTCTATCGGATACCCAGGGGCGAGGACTTCGTGAAGGGGCGCTCCCACTGCCCCTCCTGCGGTCACGACCTCGCCGGCGCGGATCTGGTGCCGGTCCTGAGCTACCTCGCGCTCGGGCGGAAGTGCCGCTACTGCAGAACTTCGATCTCCGGCCGCTACGCGCTGGTGGAGACACTCACGGGCGCGCTGTTCGCGCTGGGCGCCTGGCTCGCGGGCGGATTTTCGGCCGCCGCCCGGGTCCCGGTCTTCCTCGTCCTGGCCGCTTTCCTGTCGGTCGCGGTCGTGGTCGCCTTCATCCGCATCGACCGGAACCGGGTTCCCCGTGCGCTGCCCTGGGTCGCGGCCGCTCTCGGCGCGGTCGTCGTCGCGCTGGTGTGGCTGGTGCCGTAGTTCCGCGCACGTTTCCGGCAACGGCGAGTATGGAACGGTGAATGCCGTAATCTTCAACGGCGCGTAATAGCGAAAGCCTGTCACAGTGTCTAGGCCACTGTACGGCTTTCGACGCGCCGTAGAAGCGTCGCGGCATTGTCCTGTCACGAGAGCCCTTCCGGGCTTCGTACGGCACCGGACTCGCCGTAGGCTGGAAGCCGTGCTCTAGTTCCCCGCACGCATTTCAGTAAGGCGTTGCATGACTCCTTCAACGCATGCTGCCTCTCGGCTCGCGCCTCGAACGCTATGCGGCAACGCCTAGCTGAAACACGTGCTCTAGTTATCCAGCGAGATTTCCTGGGCGGAACCGACGAGGGCGATCGGGGCCATCATTTTCGGCTGCTCGCAGGTCGAGGTCATTTCGTGGATTCTTCCGGTCCGTCCGCTCTGGATGATGCCTTCGACGATCTCCATGGCGTGGAAGCCGAGGGACGCGTCGAGGCGCGGTTTGCGACCGTTGCGCAGCGCATAGGCCATGTCGGCGAGGCCGATGCCGCGGTTGTTGTCGAGGAATCCGT
>CAXNDY010000252.1:0-3163 GCA_964201095.1 Saccharofermentanales bacterium | reverse complement strand
CTTCAGCGACATCGACGCCGTGGAAGACGAATCCGGCTCCGGGACGCAGGAGATCCGGGTCGAAGCCGGCGCCCGACTGTCCGCTCTGGCGGCGTTCGCGATGCGCCGCGGCCTTTCGGGGCTGGAAGCCCTTTCCGGTATTCCCGGGTCCGTCGGCGGCGCCCTCTGCATGAATGCGGGCGCCTATGAGCACGCCATGCAGGAGATCGTGGTCCGCACGGACTACCTCGACGACGAGGGGTGCGTCCGCACGGTCGAAGGGGAGGCCCACCGCTTCGGATACCGGAGAAGCCTCTTCATGGACCGCGGGTTCATCGTCCTGCGCACGACGGTGCGACTGCTGCGGGACGACCCTACCCGGATCTCGGAGCGCGTCGCGGAATACGCCGGGCGCCGTCGTGCCAGCCAACCCCTGGAGCTGCCGAGCGCCGGAAGCGTCTTCCGCCGTCCGCCAGGACACTACGCCGGACGTCTCGTCGAGGAGAGCGGCATGAAGGGTGTTTCTCTGGGCGGGGCCCAGGTCTCCCCCAAGCATGCGGGTTTCATCGTCAATCGCGGCGGAGCGACGGCTTCCGACGTCCGCCTCCTGATGGATAGGGTACGACGCACGGTCGAGCAGAGGACCGGCGTCCGCCTCGAGCCCGAGATCCTTCTGCTGGGGGAGTGGTAGCACATGGAGATCGTGATCCTGACCGGGATGTCCGGAGCCGGAAAGAGCCTGGCCATGAACTATCTGGAGGACATGGGGTTCTTCTGCATCGACAACCTGCCGCCACTGGTCCTCGCGCACATGGTCCGCACCTTCACGAAGAGCGATGGCACCGAGGGCACCGGCATCCGCCGCATCGCCTTCGTGGTCGACATCCGCAGTCTGGAGATGTTCTCGGGCATCATCCCCGCCCTCGATGAGATCGACGAGATGCACGTCCCCTACCGCATCGTCTTCCTCGAGGCCGCCGACGCCATCCTCATCGGCCGCTACAAGGAGACGCGCCGCAACCACCCCCTCGCGACGGGCAGCGGCATCTCTCAGGCGCTGGAGATCGAGCGGGACCGTCTGGAGCCGTTGAAGGAACACGCGACGGACGTCCTCGACACGTCCAACATGTCGCCCTCCGACCTACGCGACGCCCTCTACAAACTGCTTTCCGAAAACGGCGGTGAAAACCGCATGAGCATCCTGATCCAGTCCTTCGGGTTCAAGTACGGCATCCCGATCGACTGTGACGACGTCGTCGACGTGCGCTTCATCCCGAACCCCTTCTACGAGTCCTCCCTGAAGGGACTGAGCGGCCTGGATGCGCCGGTCCGCGACTACGTCGTGTCGTTTCCGGAGACGAAGGAGTTCATGAGCCGCCTCGCCGGTCTCTTCGACTACCTGATCCCCTTCTATGTGCGCGAAGGCAAGGTCCGGCTCACGATCGGCATCGGGTGCACCGGAGGCCGTCACCGCTCGGTCGCCCTGGCCATGGACCTTGCCGAGCGGCTCGGCGGCAAGGGACTCCAGGTCCACGTCGACCACCGCGACATCGACCGCGACCCCAGGCGTCGGAAGTGAACGGGATCCGATGACGACGCTTTCCTTCACCAAGCAGGTCAAGGAAGAACTCTGCGCTCTCCCCTGGGGGGACCTGTGCTGCATCCAGGCGGAACTCGCTGGCGTGCTGATGGCCATGGGCCGATTCCGCTCCGGTTCGGTCACGGTCCACACCGTCCACGACGCATTCGCCCACCGCCTCTCCGCGATGCTGTCCAAGCTCTACGATGCGGATGTCGGCATCGAGAAGGGCCGGGAGCTGATCTCGGTGACCCTGGGGGGCGAACCCACCTACGGGTGCCTGCACGCGGATCTCGTGTCCACGGCCGGGTTCGACGCGACGCGCGGCCTGTTGGCACCGGATGCCGCCACACGCCCCCTGTTCGACAACGAGTGCTGCCGGACCGCCGGCCTGCGCGGCATGTTCCTCGCCTGCGGCTCGCTTTCGGAGCCGTCCAAGGCCTACCACCTCGAGATCGCCGCCCGCCGCCCGGCCGGCGCCCAGGCCGCGACGATGCTCTTCGCCGTGCTCGGCATGCATGGCGGCGTGATGCGCCGGGCCGGCTACAGCGTCGCCTACATCAAGGAGGGGCAGCAGGTCTCCGACTTCCTGCTGCTGACCGGCGCCCATGCCTCCCTGCTCGAACTCGAGAACCAGCGCGTGGAGAAGGAGATGCGCAACAGCGTCAACCGCGTGGTCAACTGCGACAACGCGAACCTGCAGCGCCTCGCCGACACCGCCGCACGTCAGCAGCACCGGATCCGTCGTCTCCTGGAACGAGGGGGGCTCGGAGCGCTGCCGGAGGGACTGCGGCAGGCGGCGGAGGCGCGGCTTGCGAACCCGGACCTGTCCATCGCCGAACTGGGCGAAAGGATGGACCCGCCGCTCGGCAAGTCGGGCATGAACCACCGCCTGCGTCGGCTCGAGGCTCTGCTCGGCGACGGGGAAACGGCTTCGGAAAAGGGGGAACACCCATGAGAGCGACCTACATCGACCCGCGGCGAGGCTCCTCCCATGGGCACTCCGGTCGAGGACGCCGGCCACGTGGGCCGGGTATCGTCCGCCTCCTGACCGCGGTATGCGCCGTACTCGTCGTGACCGTCGGCGTCCTGGCCTTCGTCAAGTACGTCCTGCCGGGCTGGAAAGGCATCCCCGGCATCTTCCCGCGGTACACCCCGACGCCGTCGGCCAGTCCTTCGCCCTCTCCGTCTCCGACGCCGCCCCCCTGGCTCAACCCGATCCTGCAGCCCGCCTCGGTCACGACACCCAGGGAAATCGGCACCATCGACGCACCTTCGGTCCCCTCGCTGCACGGCCTGCTTTCCGACATCTTCGACGTCACGGGACGGATCTCTTCCTACCTCCGTCCCTACACCCTCTCCTTCGGGGACCCGCTGGACTACGCGCAGGTCTCCGGCGTGCTGACGTTCCGAGGCAACAACTTCCGGTCGAGCAGCGCCTTCGGGCTGGTCGACATGCCGGAGAAGACCCTGGCCCAGGTCTGGGAGCGTCCGGTCGGAAGCCTGCATTCGTCCCAGTGGGCCTTCTCCTGGACCGGTACAGGTTGGACCGGCGAGCCGATCATCGTCCAGTGGGACTGGGACGTCCAGCAGATGATGAACCTC
>CAXNDY010000251.1:0-3173 GCA_964201095.1 Saccharofermentanales bacterium | reverse complement strand
GGGGCCGATGTCGGGCCAGAATCCCTCGTATTCCTCACGGGACGACTCGAACAGCGACGTCAGCTTGTCCGACACCTTGCGGATGATGTGGGCGGACAGCTTCTGGACGTAGCCGTCGTTCTGCAGGAAGCTGCGCGACACATTGAGCGGCAGGTCCGGGCAATCGATGCACCCCTTGAGCAGGAACAGGAATTCGGGAATCACTTCCTTGATGTTGTCCGCGACGAACACCTGGTTGTAGTAGAGCTTGATGCGTCCGTCGAGGGTCTCGTAGACGTTCTCCGCCGGAGGGAAGTACAGGATGCCCTTGAGGCTGAAGGGATAGTCCATGTTCAGGTGGATCCAGAACAGCGGTTCGCGGTAGTCCGAGAACGCCTTGCGGTAGAATTCGCGGTACTCCTCGTCCGTGCAGTCCTTCGGGTTCTTCAGCCACAGCGGCGCGGTGTCGTTCACAGGCGTTTCGGCACCGTCGAGGTGGATCGGATACGGCATGAAGGAACAGTACTTCTCCAGCACGGAACGGGCCTTGCCCGGCTCGAGCAGCGACTTGCCGTCCTCGGACAGGAACAGCGTCACCGTGGTTCCCCGCTCGGTGCGGTCCGATGCCCCGAGCTCATACTCGGTGCCGTTCTCGCTCTCCCAGCTCACGGGCTCGGCGTCCGCCTCGAACGACCGCGTGTCGATGCGCACCTTGTCGGAGACCATGAACGCCGAATAGAAGCCGAGTCCGAAGTGGCCGATGATGCCGGCGTTGTCGGGCGATGCGTCCTTGTACTTCTCGACGAAGTCGACGGCGCCCGAGAAGGCGATCTGGTTGATGTACCTGCGGACCTCGTCGGCGGTCATGCCGATGCCGTTGTCCGAAATCGAAAGCGTGCCCTTCTCCTTGTCCTCGACGACGTCGATGCGCCATGCGGTCCCTTCGGGTACCGCGGCTTCACCCAGCGTCGCGAGGCGCTTCATCTTGCTCAGCGCATCGGCCGCGTTTGAAACGAGTTCGCGCAGGAAGATGTCGTGGTCCGAATAGAGCCACTTCCGGATGATGGGAAAGATGTTCTCGGTCTTGACGGATACGCTGCCCTTTTCCTGGATCATGGAACGAGACCTCCTCTATGTTCTTGGATGTATTCGTGGACGATCCGGTCGTACTCCGTCCGGACCTTCGCAAGGATATCGTCCTGTGCGGAGCGAAGAGCGGTCCCCTCGACGGAAGAGACCGGCAGGACGCCGATCGACGTGCCCGTCAGGAAGACGGTCGGGAAACGGCCGGCCAGCACGTCCGCCACGGCGACCGCCTCGAACCGCACGGAGAGTCCTGCACGGCGGACGGCTTCGAGCACATGGCGGCGCGTCACGCCGAGAAGGATGTCGGCGTCCGGCGCGGTGCGCAGCACCCGGGTGTCGGGGTCGAGGAAGAAGGCATTCGTGCGGCTGCCTTCGGTGACCTTCCCGTCCGCGGAGACCAGCAGCGTCTCGAAGTAGCGTCCGAAGGGGCCGTCCTGCGCCAGCTTCTCCGCCACGGCGCTCTTGTAGTCCGAACGGACCGCCTTCTGCCCCGGGTGGACGCGGCTCCAGGCCATCGTCCCGACCGGGACGCCGCTTCCGTAGGTCTCCTCGGGGGGGTAGAAATGCCTGCGGCGGTGCAGCACGCGTCCGGACTCCGTCACCACGATGCGCAGGTTTCCATCGACCAGCGGCAGGGCGACGAGGAGTGCGGCGGCTTCCCGCGCGAGCGCCTTCGGCTCGACGGGGGGGAGTCCGGCCGAAGCCAGGGAAGCGGAAAGCCGGGTCTGGTGGTCCTCCCAGAAGAGGGGGACTCCGTCCATGACGCGCACGACTTCATAGACCGCCTCGTCCTCGACGGGGGAAAGCAGCGACATACCGGCGAGGCCCTGCGATGCGACGAGGGTGCCGTTGACGGATACGACGCGGCCGACGTTCTCCTCGAGTAGCGGGTACGCCACGATGCGCTCCTTTCTCCTTTTACGAACGCGTTGATTATAGCGCACCGAGGAGAAAATGGGGAGCGGGTCGAAGCGGTCGTCGCGCGCTCTGGTGGGACGGCGTTCCTACACCGGCGGATTCCATGGCTTGCGGAGGACCTTCTCGACGAAGATGCGCGCGAGCCTCGGGTCGAACTGGGTTCCCGCCCCTTTCACGATTTCGGCGATGGCCTCATCCGGAGGCACGCCGTCGCGATAGGAGCGACGCGTCGTCATGGCATCGTAGGCGTCGACGACGTGGATGATCCGCGCCTGGAGCGATATTCCGTCTCCGGAGATCCCGCGCGGATATCCGGTCCCGTCCCAACGCTCGTGGTGCTCCAGGACGAAGCGCGCGATTTCGGAGAACTCGCGGACCGAGCTGAGGATGCGGAAGCCCGTCTCGGGGTGGCGACGCATCTCGCACCATTCGGTCGCATCGAGTCCTTCGGGCTTGTTGAGGCATTTCTCGTTGACGCCGATCTTGCCGATGTCGTGCATCAGTCCGGCGATCCGCATCTGGGAGATGCCGTCTCCGTCGAAGTCCATGTACTCGGCCATGACGCGGCAGAGCTCCCCGACGCGCCGCGAATGGAGCATCTCCTGCTCGCTCTTCTCGAACAGCGTGTTCATGACGATCTCGATGGTCCGGCTGCGCAGGCTCGTGCTTTCGGCGAGCTTGTTGCGGTACATCCGGTCTTCGGCCTCCCGGAAGACCCGGTCGACTTCCGGAGTGGATGCATCGCGCAGGGCGATTCCGATGGACAGCGAGAGGGAGAGCCCGTCCGTCTTCTCTTCTGCCATCGACTGCGCCATGCGTTCGATGAGCCTTTCGGCGCTTTTCAGATCCGTATCCGGGAGGAGAAGGACGAACTCGTCGCCTCCGATCCGCGCGACGACGTCGTCGGGTCGGGACTCGCGCTGCAGGATCTCCGCCACGCGCCTGAGCAGGTGGTCCCCGGCCAGGTGCCCGAACGCGTCGTTGGTCAGCTTCAAGCCGTTCACATCCGCCATGGCCAGCACGAAGGAACTCTCGGGCTCCCTTGTGAAGCGGTCCATGACCTGATCGAAATACCGGCGGTTGAAGAGACCGGTCAAAGGGTCGTGGGTGTTCAGGAACGCGACCTCCTCCTGCCGTTGGAACTTCTCGGTGTAGTCGTGGAAGACGAGTACCGCGCCCAGGACGGTGCC
>CAXNDY010000250.1:0-3183 GCA_964201095.1 Saccharofermentanales bacterium | reverse complement strand
CCCCAGCGCAGCGGGTCCGCGCCGGTCTTCTCGAAATACTCCTGCAGGGTGAGACGCGCCGTGGAGGCATCCCCACCCATGGCCGCGATGCGGGCGAGCGACTCCGCCACGGCGTACACGGCTCCGTGGAAGGGACTGCGCTCGGCCAGATACGGGTCGAAGCCGTAGGTCATGAGCGTGCAGTCGTCGGTCTCGCCGTCCTGGACCGGAATCCGAGCCGCCATGCCCTCCTCGGGCGTCAACTGGCGCGCGCCGCCGAAAGGCATCAGCACCGTTCCCGCTCCGATGGTCGCGTCGAAGCGCTCGGCGAGGCCGCGTCGCGAGCAGCCGGCGAGACCGCCCAGTACGCCGCAAAGGCGCTCCGGGAAGCCGGATTCGGCACCCGCTCCCTCACCTGCCACCATGGCGTCGGGGTGCATGCGCTCGAAATACCCGACAGCGCCCTTCGGTGCGGCGACGCGGACCGTCGTCGTCGAGGGGGCACCGTTCGAATTCAGGAAGTCGCGCGACAGGTCGACGATGGTCTTCCCTCGCCAGATCATGCTCATCCGGGGCGATTCCAGCACCTCCGCGACTTCGGTCGCCTCGAGGTTCTCGCGGTGGGCCGCGGCCAGGAACGGAGCCACGTCCTCGGGCGCCAGCACCACGGCCATCCGCTCCTGCGACTCGGAAATGGCGAGTTCCGTTCCGGACAGGCCGTCGTACTTCTTCGGCACGCGGTCGAGGTCGATGCGCAGGCCATCCGCGAGTTCGCCGATGGCGACCGACACGCCGCCCGCTCCGAAGTCGTTGCAGCGCCGGATGCGCCGCGCCACGTCGGGGTCGCGGAACAGCCGCTGGATCTTGCGCTCGGTCGGGGGATTGCCCTTCTGCACTTCGCTGGCGCAGGTCTCGATCGACGTCTCGTCGTGCTCCTTCGAGGAGCCCGTCGCCCCGCCGCAGCCGTCGCGTCCGGTCCGGCCGCCCAGCAGCACGATCCGGTCACCCGGTCTCGGCTCCAGGCGCACCACGTTCGCCGCGGGCGCCGCCGCGATCACCGCGCCGATCTCCATCCGCTTCGCCACGTAGCCGGGGTGGTACACTTCGTCCACCAGGCCCGTCGCGAGGCCGATCTGGTTGCCGTAGGAACTGTAGCCCGCCGCCGCGCCCGTCGTGATGCGCCGCTGCGGCAGCTTTCCCGGCAGCGTCTCGTCGAAGGGCGTGCGCGGGTCGCCGGCCCCCGTGACGCGCATGGCCTGGTACACGTAGGAGCGCCCCGACAGCGGGTCGCGGATGGCCCCGCCGAGACATGTCGCCGCTCCGCCGAACGGTTCGATCTCCGTCGGGTGGTTGTGCGTCTCGTTCTTGAACATCACGAGCCATTCCTCGGGCCGTCCGTCCACCTCGACCGTCGCGCGCAGGCTGCATGCGTTGATCTCCTCGGACTCGTCGAGGTCGGCGAGCCGTCCCTCCCGACGCAGCTTCTTCATGGCGATCGTGGCGAGGTCCATCAGGCATACCGGTTTCTCCACGAGCCGTCCGGCGTACAGAACGCCACGCGTCGCGAGGTACTCGTCGTAGACCCCGCGGAGGAAGCCCGCGAAGGCCGCGCCTTCCGTCCCTTCCCCTTCGAACCCGACTTCGCGGATGCGCGTGAGGAACGTCGTGTGGCGGCAATGGTCGGACCAGTAGGTGTCGAGCACGCGCAGTTCGGTCTCGCTGGGGTCGCGGCCTTCGGCGCGGAAATACCCCCGGCAGAACGCGAGGTCGTCCAGCGACATCGCGAACCCCCAGGTGGTGCGCATCGCGGCCAGTCCCGCCGCGTCGAGGGAGCGGAATCCGTCCGCCACGGGGACGTCGTCCGGCTCGGACAACTCCTGTTCCAGCGTCGTGGGCTTCTCCGGAGCGGCCAGGCGGCTCTCCACCGGGTTCACGAGCCAGTCCTCGATGCGCCGCGTCCAGGCGTCGTCCAGTTCCCCGTAAAGGGCGACGATGCGCGCGGTCCGCACCAGCGGCCGTTCGCCGCAGGTCAGGATCTGCACGCACTGCGCCGCCGAATCCGCCCGCTGGTCGTACTGGCCGGGCAGCGGCTCCACGGCGACCACCGCCGCCGCGTCCGCAAGGTCGACCGCCTCATCGAACACCTGGTCCACCATGGGTTCGGAGAAGACGAGGCCGCGCGCTTTCGCGAACTCCTCGTCCGTCACTCCCGACACGTCGTAGCGGTTCATCACCCGCACGCGCCGGAGTCCCTCCGCTCCAAGTCCGTCCCGCAGGTCATGGAGCAGCCCTCCGGCTTCCACGTCGAACCCGGGGCGCTTCTCGACGAACAGCCTGTGCACCGCCGGACCCATCTAGCCGAGACCGTCCGCTGCCTTCTCGAGCATCCGCACGCTGCGTTCCAGGAACGCGTGCATGGCTTCCGCCGACAGCGAGCCGTGCCCGAGCCGTGCCAGGTCGTAGAGGTGCATCGCGACCTCGTGCGCCTCGGAGGAACGCTCCGGCTTCTCCGCCAGCGCCTCCAGCCGCTTCACGAGGGCGCTTTCGTGGTTCAGGACCAGCTGCCTCTCGAGCGGGAACAGCTCGTCGATCTTGCCGTCTTCGAACGGGTCCGCGCCGTCCTCCGCGCCACCGGTCCCGTCCGCGCCTTCGCCAGCGCCCGCCGCGGCGCCGTCGCGCTTCGACTTCGCCGCCGTCCTCCGGCGCTGCTGCTCGAACTGCCTGCGCATCTCCTGCATCCGCCGCGATTGCTCGGACTCCGACAGCATGGCGGGAAGCCCGTCCGCACCCAGCGAACGCACCTGCACGTCCAGCTTCGCATCGCCCGATGCCTCGCGGAACAGCTTCGACAGGCGCTCGGCCGTCTTCTTGGACGCCGCTTCGCCGGTCAGTTCGGAGTCGATGCGCTGGAAATGCACCTTTCCGTGCTTGTACTCGATCATGCTCATGTAGGAATTGTCGAGCTCGTGGTCCATCACCACGACACCGATTCCACGCGAGGCGGCCATCTTGAGGTAGCTCCCCTGCTTCGCCGCGTCGACGGTGTACCAGACCTTGTCCGCCGCCTTCTCCCTATTGGCCTCGAGGTACGCCTCCAGTGTCGTGAAGCCGCCGTCGGTCGTCTTGTAGAGCAGGGCGTCCTTCATGCGGTCGTAGAACTTGTCCTCGCGCAGGCACCCGTACTTCACGAAGGGGCCGATGTCG
>CAXNDY010000249.1:0-3190 GCA_964201095.1 Saccharofermentanales bacterium | reverse complement strand
GATCACCCCCGACAACCGGTCCCTCTTCGCGCAGTTGCGCAGGCGCATCGACCAGGTCGCCGCCGACCGCTTCGGCGCGGATTTCCGTCCCGTCGTCGTCGCCCAGCTCACCCACTCCGGCCGATTCTCCAAGCCGACCGGAGTCTCCGCCCCCCGCATCGCCTACCGCAACCCGGTGCTGGACCAGAAGATGAAGGTTCCGGAAGAGGTCGAGCCCGTCTCGGACGAATATCTGGACGCGCTCCCCGACCGTTTCGCCGCGGCGGCCCTGCTCTGCCGCGAGGCCGGGTTCGACGGCGTCGACGTCAAGAGCTGCCACCGCTATCTCCTCAGCGAGCTCCTCTCCGCCTTCGAGCGGCCGGGCCGTTACGGCGGGTCCTTCGAGCGACGCATCCGCCTTGTCCTCGACGTGTCGCGCCGCATCCGCGAGGCCGTCGGACCCGACCCCGACTTCCTCGTCACGGCCCGGATGAACCTCTTCGACGGGATCCTTCCTCCCCTCGGGTTCGGCACAGACCCCACGGACGCAGCGAAACCCGATCTCTCGGAGCCTCTCGCGCTCGTGGACCGACTCCACGCCGAAGGGCTCCGCCTTCTCAACATCACCATGGGCTCGCCCTACTTCAACCCGCACGTCAACCGCCCCTACGACACAGGCGGGTATGTCCCGCCCGAGCACCCGCTGCTCGGCGTCTCCCGCCTTCTGGACGGCGCAGCCGCCGTCCAGCGCACCCACCCCGACCTCGCCGTCGTCGGCACGGGCTATTCCTGGCTTCGCCACTTCGCCCCCCAGGTCGCAGCCGGAGTCGTCCGAACCGGCGGTGCGAGCCTCGTGGGCTTCGGGCGCCAGGCCTTCGCATACCCCGACTTCGCCGCCGACATCCTCGAAATGGGCGAACTCGACCCCCGCCACTGCTGCGTCGCCTGCGGAAAGTGCTCCGACATCCTCCGGGCCGGCGGTCCCGCGGGCTGCGTGGTCCGCGACGCCGGGCGCTATCTGGAACCCTACCGGACGTTCTGCCGGAAATGAACGAGGAGGACAAGAGGATGGAAGACAAGGGAATCCCACGGCCCGTCGCGCTGGTGACGGGCGGAGCGCGCGGCATCGGTCGGGCAATCGGCCGGAGGCTGCAGCGGGAAGGCTTCGACGTGGTCCTCCTGGACATGCGCCCCCCGGAGGACGCCGTCGGCGAAGGCCCCGGCGCGCTGGCTTTCTTCGAAGCCGACATCACCGACGCGGCGTCCCGTACGGCCGCCCTCGACTTCGTCCGCGAGCGGTTCGGCCGCCTCGACGTCCTCGTCAACAACGCCGGCGTCGCCCCCCGCGTGCGCGCCGACCTGCTCGAGACCGGCGAGGAGAGCCTCGACTTCGTGCTCGGCGTCAACCTCCGCGGCACCTTCTTCCTCACGCAGGCCGCCGCCCGCTGGCTGGTCGCCCAGCGCGCCACCGTCCCCGGCCACCGCCCCTGCATCGTCAACATCTCCTCCATGTCCGCCTACACGAGTTCGGTCAACCGCGGCGAATACTGCCTCTCCAAGGCAGGCGTCTCCATGGTCACGACCCTCTTCGCCGACCGTCTCGCCGAATACGGCATCCCGGTCCACGAGATCCGCCCGGGCATCATCCGCACCGACATGACCGCGAAGGTCGAGGAGAAGTACGACCGGCTCATCGCCGGAGGCCTGCTGCCCATTGCCCGCTGGGGCACCCCCGAGGACGTCGCCGACGCCGTCGCGGTGCTCGTCTCGGGTCAGCTCTCCTATTCGACGGGGCAGGTCCTCGACGTCGACGGCGGATTCCACATCCGCCGGATCTGAAAGGAGCCGCCATGGCATCGGAGACGATCCGAGTCGCAGGACTCGAACTGCCCTTCCACCGCCTGAACACCCTGGTGGTCGGCACCGGCGCCGCCGGGCTGAACGCCGCCGACACGCTGCACGCGCTCGGCCGGACCGACGTCGCGATCCTGACCGAAGGCCGGACGATGGGCACGTCGCGCAACACCGGGTCCGACAAGCAGACCTACTACAAGCTGACCCTCGCGGGAGGCGAGCCCGACTCGGTGTCGGAGATGGCCCGCACCCTCTTCGCCGGCGGCAGCATGCACGGGGACATCGCGCTCGTCGAGGCCGCGCTGTCCGCGCCCTGCTTCGCGAAGCTCGTGGCCATCGGCGTCCCCTTCCCCCACGACCGGTTCGGGCAGTATGTCGGCTACAAGACCGACCACGACCCCCGGCAACGCGCGACGTCCTGCGGTCCGTACACGTCGCGGTTCATGGTCGAGCATCTCGAACGGCAGGTCCTCGCCAAGGGCATCCCGGTCTTCGACGGCTTCCGCGCTGTGGCGCTGCTGACGGCGCCCGAAGCGGCCGGACGCCGCGTCGTCGGTCTCCTCGCCCTCGACAAGTCGCAGGCCGCTTCCCCGACCCTCGGCCTCACGGTCTTCTCCTTCTCCGCCCTCGTCTGGGCGACCGGCGGGCCCGGCGGCATCTACCGCGCCTCGGTCTACCCGGAGAGCCAGACCTGTGCCACAGGAGCCCCCCTCGAAGCCGGCGCGACCGCCGTCAACCTCACCGAGTCCCAGTACGGCCTCGCCTCGACGAAGTTCCGCTGGAACCTGTCCGGGACCTACCAGCAGGTGCTGCCGCGCTACGTCTCGACCGACGCGGCCGGCGGCGACGAGCGGGAGTTCCTCGAAGCAGGGTTCGTCGACGGTCGGGCCATGCTCCGCGCGGAGTTCCTCAAAGGCTACCAGTGGCCCTTCGACGCCGGAAAGACCGGTCCAGGCGGGTCCTCCCGGGTCGACCTCCTCGTCTACGAGGAAACCGTCGTCCGGGGGCGCCGCGTCTTCCTGGACTTCCGTCGAAACCCGACGGCCGCCTGCCGTACCGGTGCCGACGGCCTCCCCGGGACCTTCGACCCGGACGCCCTGGACGACGAGGCGCGCACCTACCTCACCCGCTCCGGCGCGCTGCAGGAGACGCCCTATGATCGGCTCGCGGCCATGAACCCGGGAGCTGCGGAGCTCTACCGCGAGCACGGCATCGACCTCGCCCGCGAGCCGCTGGAAATCGCGGTGTGCGCGCAGCACAACAACGGCGGCCTCCAGGGCGACCTCTGGTGGGAGAGCGACCTGAAGCGCCTGTTCCCGGTCGGCGAGGTCAACGGCACCTTCGGCGCCCGGCGTCC
>CAXNDY010000248.1:0-3196 GCA_964201095.1 Saccharofermentanales bacterium | reverse complement strand
GCTGCTGGACGTCTCGCGGGCTGCGGACTCGACGTCCTGGCCATGGAACCCATGGCAGAGGACTCGCCCCTCCGGAACGTTCTCGGAAGCGACCGTCTCTTCGTGACCCCTCATGTGGCCTGGGCCAGCATCGAAGCCCGCCGCCGCTGCATCGACGAGGTGGTCTTGAACCTCGAGGACTTCCTTGCGGGGGGTTCACGGAACCGGGTCGAGTCCCTGGAGCGCTAGTCGTCGCGGCATGGCCTGCAGGACGTCCTTCGATGCCGGGGTCGGCTTGCCAAAGAGACCCTCCAGCGCCTATAATGCATCCAATCGATATCCTTACAGGCTTCGACCGGAAGAGTAGGCGGTACGACCCTTTCCAGAGAGTGCGGGACGGTGGGAGCCGCGCGAGGGGGACCGAACGAAGATCGTCCGCGAGCCGTCCGACGAAGGCCGAGGGTCCGAACGGGACCTGAAGCGGTAGGAAGGACCGGTAACCCCCTGATGGGGCTGCACCGTTATCACTGTAGAGGAGGGCGCTTCCAGAGTCGCTGGGAGGGAGTCGCCTTCGAACCGGGTGGCACCGCGCGGAACCCCGCGCCCCGTTCTACGGGGCGTTTTTGTTTATCCGGGGACAGGACGAGGAGGACCAGAGGATGATCAGGAAAATGCCGACCGACATGCACTTCGTGGCACGCGAAAAGGAAGTGCTCGCTTTCTGGAAGGAGAACCGGATCTTCGAGAAGTCCGTGTCGCTGCGCGAAGGCGCCCCGACGTTCACCTTCTACGACGGTCCGCCGACCGCCAACGGGAAACCCCACATCGGCCACATCCTCACCCGCGCCATCAAGGACATCATCCCGCGCTACCAGACCATGCGAGGCCGCCATGTCATGCGCAAGGCCGGCTGGGACACGCATGGACTTCCGGTCGAGCTCGAGGTCGAGAAGGCACTGGGCATCAACGGAAAACCTGAGATCGAGGCCTACGGCGTCGAGCCCTTCATCCAGAAGTGCAAGGAAAGCGTCTGGAAGTACAAGACCGAATGGGAGACCATGTCGGACCGCGTCGGCTTCTGGGCGGACATGGAGCATCCCTACATCACGTACGAGAACGACTACATCGAGTCCGTGTGGTGGGCGCTGCGCCGCATCTGGGACCAGGACCTCATGTACAAGGGCTACAAGGTCGTGCCCTACTGCCCGCGCTGCGGAACCTCCCTGTCCAGCCACGAGGTCGCCCAGGGGTACAAGGACGTCAAGGAGACTTCCGTGTTCGTGCGCTTCAAGGTCGAAGGCGAGGATGCCTGGTTCGCCGTGTGGACGACGACCCCCTGGACGCTGCCTTCCAACGTCGCCCTGTGCGTGAACCCCAAGGAGGAATACATCCTCGCCGAAGTCGACCGCGACATCGACGGGTCCGACCGCCCCTCGCGCTACTACATCGCCGGCACCCTCGCCGCCGAGGTCCTCGGCCAGGACTTCCGCGTCCTCGCCCGCTGCACGGGGGCCGAACTCGTCGGCCGTTCCTATGAGCCGATCTTCCCCTATGCGGACCGCACCGTCGCCGAATCGAAGAAGAAAGCCTTCTTCGTGACCGCGGACGCCTATGTCACCCTGTCCGAAGGCACCGGCATCGTCCACATCGCACCGGCGTTCGGCGAGGACGACGCGCGTGTCGGACGCACCTACGACCTGCCCTTCGTCCAGCTCGTCCGGGAGGACGGCACGCTGCCCGAAGACGTGACGGACTTCGCCGGCGTCTTCGTGAAGGAGGCCGATGCCGGTCTCACGAAGCGCCTCGCCCGGGAAGGCCACCTCATCAGGAAGGTTCCGCACGAACACAGCTACCCCTTCTGCTGGCGCTGCGATACCCCTTTGATCTACTACGCCAGACATTCCTGGTTCATCCGCATGACCGCCGTGCGCGACAAGCTCGTGGCGAACAACCAGACCGTGAACTGGTTCCCCGAGACCATCCGGGACGGACGCTTCGGCAACTTCCTCGAGAACGTCATCGACTACGGCATCTCCCGCGAGCGCTACTGGGGAACGCCGCTCCCGATCTGGGTCTGCGATTGCGGACACCGTCATCTGGTGGGCAGCATCGAGGAGCTGAAGCGGATGTCCCCGGATTGCCCTGCCGAAATCGAGCTCCACAAGCCCTACATCGACGCCGTGCACCTCACCTGCGAGAAATGCGGCGGCACCATGACCCGCGTCACCGAGGTCATCGACTGCTGGTTCGACTCGGGCTCGATGCCTTTCGCCCAATGGCACTACCCCTTCGAGAACCAGGAGCAGTTCGATCGGAGCTTCCCCGCCGACTTCATCTCCGAAGCCGTCGATCAGACGCGCGGGTGGTTCTATACCCTCATGGCCATCTCGACGCTCCTGTTCGGCCAGACTCCCTTCAAGAACTGCATCGTGATGGGCCTCGTCCTCGACAAGGACGGGATCAAGATGTCCAAGCACAAGGGCAACTCCGTCGACCCCTGGACCGTCCTGGACAAGCAGGGCGCCGACGCGGTCCGCTGGTACTTCTATACGGCCAGCGCCCCCTGGCTGCCCAGCCGCTTCAGCGACGAGGCCGTCAGCGAGGGGCAGCGCCGCTTCATCGGAACGCTGTGGAACACCTGCGCCTTCTTCTCCCTCTATGCCAGCCTCGACGGATTCGACCCCACGGAGCATCGGCTGGAGCGCGAAAAGCTTCCGGCCATCGACCGCTGGATCCTCAGCCGCCTCCACAGCCTCGTCGCGGAAGTGGGGAAGGGGCTCGACGGATACGACATCACAGGCTCGGGCCGGGCCATCTCGGACTTCACCGACGAACTGTCGAACTGGTACGTTCGCCGCAACCGCGAGCGCTTCTGGGGAAAGGGCATGGAGACCGACAAGATCCACGCCTTCATGACCCTGTATACCACGCTGGAGACGCTGAACCGGCTGGCCGCACCCTTCGTCCCGTTCCTTTCGGAGTCGGTGTACCAGCATCTGGTCCGGTCCGTGGACTCGAAGGCGCCGGAAAGCGTCCACCTCTGCGACTATCCCGTCTCCGACCCCACCTTCGTCGACACGGCGCTGGAGCGGGTGATGGAGGACGTCCTGAAGATCGTCGTGCTGGGACGGTCCGCCCGCAATGCGGCCACGCTCAAGAACCGGCAGCCGTTGAGCGAGATGCACGTCGTCGCGCCCCGGATGCTTCCCGACGAGTA
>CAXNDY010000247.1:0-3196 GCA_964201095.1 Saccharofermentanales bacterium | reverse complement strand
CCTCCAGAAACGTTCTACCCGCGGATGCTTACCTTGTGCGCTTCCTGTGGTGTTGCGCTCGTTCTTGTGACGTGCCTGCCGAAGACCTGCATCGCCGGTGCGACCCTTAGGAGAGACGACAAGGCGATTCTTGCACTGAGTGTCCGCGGGAAGAAGGCCGATATCTTCTGGTTCACTTTCTTCCATGAGATTGCCCATATCCTTCACCATTCTCGGAAGGAACTCCATATCCATTCCGAAGGCGAACTCGACGAAGCGGAGGAGGACGAGCGAGCCAGTGAATATCTGATCACCTCGAAGCAGTATGAGGAATTCCTGGCATCGTACTCCGCTGACGACCGGACTGCAGTCCTTGCCTACTCAAGTAGGATCGGGATTGCGCCGTCCATTCTGATCGGGCGCCTGAAGAGAGACAAGAAGATTCCATACACGCTATTCCATGACCTTCAACCATCCTTCGAGATTGTGAATCACAGTGCATAAACTACTCGATATCCTTCAGTTGTGATATAGTCGATGCACAAAGGATGTGATTCGATGATGAAATTGATTCCACGCCCAACCTATCTGGAACAGCTGAAGCGCTTCAAGGACAAGCAGCTGGTCAAGGTCGTTACCGGAATCCGTCGCTCAGGAAAGTCCACCCTGTTCGATTTGTTCTGCGAGGAGCTGAAGGCTCAGGGAGTCGCGCAGGACCAGATTGTCCGAATCAACATGGAGGACCCGGACAACCACGAGATCGACGGGTACCTGAAACTCTACAACCGAATCAAGGAGCAACTCGTACCGGACCGCATGAACTACGTCTTCATCGACGAGGTGCAGGTCGTACCGGAATTCCAGAGGGCCGTCGATGGCTTGTTCATCAAGAAGAACTGCGACGTGTATATCACGGGTTCCAACGCCTATCTGCTGTCCGGCGAGCTCGCGACCCTGCTTTCGGGAAGATACGTTGAGATCAGGATGCTGCCGCTTTCCTTCAGCGAGTTCATCGATGCGGTCGGAAGCCGTTCGGACTTGTCGCAACAGTATCTGCGATACATTCAGAACGGCTCTTTTCCCTATGTCCTCCAGCTGCAGGACAAGCAGGACATACGGACGTATCTGGACGGGATCTATACCTCGATCGTCCTGAAGGACATCGTCACGAGGAAGCACATCACCGACGTCGCCATGCTGGATAGCGTCATCCGATTCATGTTCGACACCATCGGGAACCTTTTCTCCTCGACGAAGATCGCCGATACGATGACTTCGGCGGGCCGGAAGATTTCCGTTCATACCGTGGAGAGCTACCTTGGGGCTCTGGTGGAAAGCTTCGTGCTCTGCAAAGTAGGGCGGTATGACGTGAAGGGCCGACATGGGACACATCCTCGAGAACGTCGTCTATCTGGAACTGATGCGCCGTGGATACGAGGTGCATGTCGGGAAGGTCGGGACGACGGAGGTCGACTTCATCGCTTTCCATGCCCAGGGGGTCGAATACTATCAGGTGGCGTATACGGTTTCGGGCGAGGATGGCCGAGTCCTTGCCCGAGAGCTGGCCCCTCTGGAAAGCATCAGGGACCACAACCCGAAATACCTGCTGACGATGGATGCCGAACCCCTCACTTCACATAACGGCATCAGGCAGATCCATGCCCTGGAATGGCTGCTCGGATAGAGCGCTGTGCGGTTTGTGGGTGCCCTAGGATTGCCCGCACCCTGGATCTTTGATATAAACGGAATAGGACGGCATGATCCGGTGCCCGTCGTCGAGTCGTGTTCGAATCAACGACGAAGGCGGTGCAGGATATGTTTCGTTCGTTTCGGTTCTCCCTTTGGCGTTCGCTGTCCCTTCTCCTCGTTTCTCTCATGGCAATCGCCTTCTGGCTGCGTCCCGTCCGGGCTGCCGGATTCCAGGACTTCGCTGGGGCCGTGGACGGCGCGCTGCCGTCGGGCTGGATGCGCGTGTCGGGGGCGAGCACGTCCGTGACGGGGTCTTCCGGCGCGCTGCGCATCGTGGACGCGAGCACATCGACGCAGACCTACGCGTCCTGGACCGTGCCGGTCTCGGGCACGCAGACGCTGGACTTCGACCTGGTGCGCACGTCGGGCGTGGCGCGCGTGGCGCTGGGTTCGACGCAGGTGACGGGTACGAACTTCAACAACGCGTCGATCTTCCACCTGGTGTTCCAGGGGGACGGGTCCATCGACTACTACAAGGGGAGCACCTATTCGCTGGCCGGGGCCCGGACCGGGAAGGTGCCGGCCGGGCAGAGCGTGCACGTGCGGCTGACGGCTTCCTATGGCGCGGACGTGAACGTGGCGCGGCTGTACCTCGACGGGGTCGACTGCGGCGCGCTGTCGGGTGTGGTGTGGAGCAGCCGGAACAAACTGCCGGACCGTCTGATGCTGGGCTCGGAGGACGGGGCCACGAAGGGCGACGATTTCACCGTGGACAACGTGCGCGTGTCCCAGGCGCTGGAGCCGCCGGCCGTGCTGGGGACGGCGCAGTTCGGGGTGCTCGCGGCGGGGGTGCCGGTTTCCGTCGCATATCCGGTTTCCGGGGGCGGGTCCGGGATGAGCTACAGCTACAAGGTCTATCGGTACGACGCTTCGCTGGACCGGCTGCTGAAGGTCACGGCGACGACGGCGGGCGACGGGGCGGGCTCGGACTGGAGCTTTCCGGCGCGGCTGAGCGGGACGTACCAGGTGCGGTCGGAGGTGCGGCTGGACGGAGGGGTCTGGCTGGAGGACTCCGATACGGCGTGGGTGGACGTGCCCGTGAAGGCACTGACGATGTCGGCGCAGGCGCTGGCGGACCCGGTGGGCGGCGTGCGCGTGTCCGTGGGCGGAGGGTTCGCGGGGATGCGGGCGCAGGTCTGGCTGCAACGGATGGCGGGCGACGCACGCGAGCGCGGGTGGGTGCGGATCAAGGGCTTCGACGAGGCGTTCTCGGGGGCGGACGGGGGGACGTCCTGGGTGGATGCGGCGCCGGACGGCTTCGCGGCGGGCGCGCTGCCGGAGGCAGGCGAGGCGTGCACCGTGCGGGTGGAGACGCGGACGGAGGAGGAGTTCCAGGCGGGCGCGGGGGACGCGAGCGGCGTGCACGAGTCGGTGTGCACGGTGCAGGAGGCGGACCTGCCACGGCTGGAGGGGGTCGTGGTGTCGTCGGCGGTGGGGCGCGCGGGGTCGGTGGAGCCGCTCGGGACGG
>CAXNDY010000246.1:0-3210 GCA_964201095.1 Saccharofermentanales bacterium | reverse complement strand
GTGTTGAGGTGGCCTCTGTGGGCGGCGTCGCAGGCGGCGTCGCGATGGGCGCGGGCGCTGCGGCGACGACGGGGGGAGGCGCTACGGGAGGGGGCGCAGCAGGCTCGGGGACGACGGGTGCAGGTGCAGCAGGCGCAGACGCTACGGGGGTAGGCGCAACGGGAGCGGGTGCAGCAGGCGCGAGGACCGCGGGGGAAGGCGTAACGGCGGAAGGGGCTTCCGTCGCGTAGACGGCAGGGGAGGGGATGGCAGGTGAGGACGCTACACGAACAACTGGTTTCGGAGCTGCAGAAGGTGGTGCAACGGTCCAGGGAGCCGCGGACGCAGGGACGACTTCGGCAGGAGCAGCAGGAGCAGTGGCTGCGGGAGCAGTGGCTGCAGTTGCAGGCGACTCGTCCAACGGTTCATCCTGTGCAGGCACGATCTGCGATATCACGGCTGAAGAAGGTGGAGGCGTCGGCGTGAACGGAGTCCTCTTCGCGACGGGCGCAGTCCCGAACGGCACCGTCGGCGTGAAGGGCGTCTTCTTGGCGAAGGGGGCAGGCGTCATTGGCTCCGAGAGAATCGTCGGAGCCGTTTCCTCGACGTCTTCCGGCGGTAACGGTTCCGCCGGCTTGGCCGGCACGGTTCTGGTCTTCACAGTGGGAGTATCGTCCGTCTGGACCTCGATCGGAGCCGGTTTCGTCGACCCTTCGATCGGGTGCATGGCCGAGAGGCGTTTTCGTGCCAAGCGTACCCACTCGACTTCGCTCTTCAAGGTCATGATTTCGTTCTCTTCGATCAGTTCCCAGATCAGGGTCTCCCGCTGGGTACGATTCGGCGCTTCGATTCCACGATGCAGATGCTCCAGCTGCAAGGCGAGCCGCGTCATCAGCTCTCCCTCGTAGTTGTCCATCAACGCATCCAGATCCGCTGCCTGCAGGCGGTCCGCCCAGGCCAGCTGGACCAGGAACGACTTCCTGCATTCAGGCAATTCCGGCCAGGACCGCACCCAGCTCTCCAGTACGACTCTTCCCTTCGGAAGCAACGAATACACCTTGCGGGACGGTGCACCTTCACGGGGAATGGTTTCATTCGTCACCATCCCTTCGGCTTGCAGAGACAGGAGCGACTTGTAGATCTGGTTGTTGTTGCCCGACCAGTACATGCTGGAAGAGGCCTCCATGACCTTCTTCAGGTCGTATCCGGTCGCCGGTTTCCAGCTGAGAAGGCCTAGGATCGCATGTTGGATGGACAAGCAGGTCACCTCGTGTAGTTTATGCAGTCATGTGGTAATCGTAACATATAAGCTCGGTTTGGGTCAACTTGCAGTACACCTCTCACGACCGCATGCACGCATATGGCACGTACGCCGCATCCGCCGTAGAATGGGGAAGTACGCAAGAAGCAGGAGGATCTACCATGACGACGCCCGCTCCTTCGACCGCCCCCGCGGCCTCACCCGATGACGTGCGCATCCTCTCCCTCCGCGATGCCCCCGAACGCCTCGAGGAAGCCGCCGAATACTTCTCGACGAAGTGGGGCATCCCCCGCATCGTGTACGAGGACAGCATGGCCCACAGCTTCGCCGGCGCCACCGACAGCCCCCTGCCGCGCTGGTACCTGCTCCTCAAGGGCGGGCGAACGATCGGCAGCTACGGCCTGATTTCCAACGACTTCAACAGCCGTTCGGACCTCTGGCCCTGGCTCTGCGCCCTCTACATCGAACCCGAGGAGCGCGGCCACGCCTACGGATCGCTCCTCCTTGCCCATGGCCGGTCCGAAGCCGCCCGCCTCGGCTTCCCGAAGGTCTACCTCGCCACCGACCATGGCGGCTACTACGAGAAATACGGCTGGCGCTTCCTCGGCACCTGCTATGGACCGTCGGGCGAGCCCGCCCGTCTATACGAGTCGTCCACCGTGGACAACGCATGCAAGACCGCCGCTCCGACCCTTTCGACCGACCGCCTGCTCCTCCGCCCCTTCCGCGACGACGACTTCGCCGCGGTCCACCGCTACGCCGGCAACCTCGACAATCTTCGCATGACCTCCTGGGGGCCCAACACCGAAGAGGAAACGCGCGCGTTCCTCCGCGCTGCGCAGACGTCGGCCTTGAACACCTCGGATCGCGATGGCGGCCGCGGCTGCGACTTCGAGTTCGCAGTCGAGCGCAAGGACACGGGCGAGCTCATCGGCGGCGTCGGTCTCACGGTCGACGCATCGGGCACCCAGGCCGAGATCGGCTGGACGCTGCGCCTCGACCAGCACCGCAACGGCTTCGGTACCGAGGCGGCCCGTGCACTCCTGCGCTTCGGCTTCGAGGACCTGTCGCTGCACCGCATCTGGGCCACCTGCCGGGCGGACAACATCGGCTCCTTTCGGGTGATGGAGCACTGCGGGATGCGCCGCGAAGCCCTTCTGCTCCAGTCCCGCCCCGGTCGCGCCTGCGACCCCCTGCCCTGGTACGATGGATTGCTCTATGCAATCCTCCGCGAGGAGTGGCGCTCATGATCTGCTTCGAGTCCGACGGCCATGTCTTCAATTTCCGTGTCGCGGGAATCCTTTTCCACGACGGTCGCGTGATGGTCCACCGGAGTCTGCGCGACGACTACTACGCCTTTCCCGGCGGACGCGTCGAGCCCGGCGAGGACACGGCGAATACCGTCGTCCGCGAGTTCCAGGAGGAGATCGGACTCGACGTCGAGGTCGTCCGGCTTATCTGGGTCAACGAGAATTTCTTCACCCACGAGGGGAAGTCCTTCCATGAACTGGGCTTCTACTATCTGCTGAAGGCGAGGGAAGAAGCGGCCGTGCCGACCGGGGACGTATTCCACTCGATCGAACTGGGGGAAGACGGACGACCGACCATGGAGTTCAGATGGGTCGAAGTGGAGAAGGCCGCCGACATGGAATTGTATCCGTCGTTCGCGAAGACGCGGTTGGGGAATCTGCCGACGGTTGTGGAGCATGTCGTGGAAAGGGATTCCGACGTCTGAATGGAACCCATTGCATTCAGAACAACGGTAGAATGAATGTAGAGGCATGATGACATGAACGTCTTCGACCAGCTGCCGAAGGACTTCTTCCGGATCCTGACCGGGAAGAACCAGGGCGTCTTCGTGGAAGCCCTGATGGTCCTTCGCGACTCCTTCAAGCTCAAGGAGCTCCACCTGGATCGCGAGGTCCTGGTGGTGCGCATCGCAGAGCGCCTTTCGCAGCGCCAGCTGGTGC
>CAXNDY010000245.1:0-3212 GCA_964201095.1 Saccharofermentanales bacterium | reverse complement strand
AGCACCAGGGTGGCGAGGATCTTGAAGCGCGGGTCCATCCGGTGCAGAGGGGATTCCGCCGGGTAGAACCGGCCGAGGCTGATGTCCTTCAGCATGTCGGCCCCTCTCCCGCAAGACTCGCGCGATAGGCCTCGACGACCGCATCGGCGGCCGCAGCGGAAGTGAAACGTCCGGTGTCCAGACCGGACAGGTGCATGGCCATGCGTTTCAGGAACGCCGAAGATGCCGGCAGGGACAAGCCCGCCTTCGCGAGCATGGACTCGTCGGTGAAGATCGAGCGCGTGTCGCCGCAAGCCAGGACCGTGCCGTGGTCGAGGACGAGGACGCGGTCGGAAAGCCGCGCGACGTCTTCCATGCTGTGGGAGACGAGGACGAGGGTCGCGCCGTGTTGGCGCAGCGATGCGGCATACGAGAGGATCTCATCGCGCCCGGCGGGGTCGAGTCCGGCGGCGGGCTCGTCGAGGACAAGCACTTCGGGTCGCATCGACAGGATGCCGGCGATCGCCGCTCGACGCTTCTGGCCGCCCGACAGTTCGAAGGGGGAGCGCTGGAGGTCGGTTTCGGCGATGCCGACCACGGCGGCCGCCTCGAGAACGCGGATCTCGATCTCCTCGTCGGAGAGCCCCATGCGCTTGGGACCGAACGCGATGTCGGCGAAGAGGGTCTCTTCGAAGAGCTGGTGTTCGGGGTACTGGAATAGAAGTCCGACCTTCTGGCGGATGGCCCGGATGTCGCCGCCGCGGGAGGCATCGAGCCCCATCACGCGGACCGTCCCCGCCGTCGAACGGAGCAAGCCGTTGAGGTGCTGGACGAGCGTCGACTTGCCGGAGCCGCTGTGTCCGATGATGCCGAGGATCTCCCCCTTGTGGACCTGGAAGGAGACGTCGTGCAGGGCACGGTTCGCGAAGGGAGTCCCCTTCATATACGTGAAATCGAGGTGCTGGACGTCGATGAGCACCGGCCGGTCGGGCGCCGCATCGGCGGTGGCTGAAGTTGGTGCCGCGACGGGTGGAGACGTCCGCGTCCCGGTCTCCGCTGCATGGACCGCGCGGAAGGTTGCCTGGTGCAGCACGCGCAACACCGCATCGACGGCTTCCGCGGGTGTTGCCGTCTCGCCATGGTGCAGCGGCACGTCGAGTTGTTCCGCGACCCGGAAGGCGATCTCCATGTGCGCGGGAACATCGAGTCCCTCCGAACGGATGGCGTCGACGGCTTCGAAGACGTCCGAGGGCGTCCCCTGCGCCACGATTCGGCCCTCGGCCAGGACGACCACCTCGTCGGCCAGGACGGCTTCCTCCATGTGGTGGGTGATGTTGACGAGCGTGATGCCTTCGCGGCGAACGAGGTCGATGACCATCTCCATGAAGTCCCGCCGGCTCACCGGATCGAGCATCGAAGTGGCTTCATCGAGCAGGATGCAGCGCGGTTTCATGGCCAGGATACCGGCGATGGCGAGTTTCTGCTTCTGACCGCCCGACAGCAGGTGCGGAGGGCGGACGGTGTACTCCGACAGCCCGACGACGGCGAGGGCCTCATCGACGGCGAGACGGATCAGAGGTTGGGGAACGCCGAGGTTCTCGGGTCCGAAGGCGACGTCCTCTTCGACGGTCGTGCCGACGATCTGGTTGTCCGGATTCTGGAAGACCATGCCGCAGCGCTGCCGGATCTCCCATGCGCTGCCGTCGTCGCGCGAATCGAACCCGGATACGACCACCGTGCCTTCGAGGGGCAGTTCCAACGCGTTGACCAGTCGTGCCAGCGTCGACTTGCCGCTTCCATTGCGTCCGAGGACGGCGACGTGGCGGCCGGTGCCGACCGTGAGGTCCACGTGGTCCACGGCGCGAACCGCCGGCCGTTCCGGCCGCGCATAGTCGAAGACGACGTCGTTGATCGAGATGAATTCCTGCATGGTGCTCCTTCAGACGAGGCCGAGCCGGTGATTCTAGGAAAAGGGGGACAGGCCGTACGCCCATCCCCCTCGCTTGCGGGTCGTCCGGCGCACGAGGGCCGGGAGACGTTCCGCTTCAGGTCCCAACGAGTCAGATCAGTTCGAGCAGCGCCATCTCGGTGGCGTCGCCGCGGCGGGCGCCCAACTTGACGATGCGGCAGTAGCCGCCGGTGCGACCGACGTACTTCGGCGCGATCTCGTCGAAGAGCTTGTCGACCGGGTTCAGGGCCTTGCCCTCCGCATCGTGGCTCTTCATGAGCCAGCGCATGGAGTTGCGACGCACGGCCAGGCGTGCGGGCTGGTCGACCTGGATGACCTCGGTCTTGGTCTCGCGGTCCACGACGTCGTACTTGGCGCCATTCTTCGAGGTCTTGCCCTTCAGGACCTTGCGGCCCTTGGAATCGAGCTTCGCCGCAGACACGGTGATCTGCTTCGTGGTGAAGGCGTCCTTCTGCTTCAGGGCTTCGGTGATGAGCTTCTCGGCGATTCTCTTGACTTCCTTGGCTCTCGCCTCGGTCGTCTCGATGTGGCCGTTCAGGATGAGGGCCGTGACGAGCCCCCGAAGGATGGACGTCCGCTGGTCGGTGGGGCGTCCGAGCTTTCTCTGCCAGGGCATGGCGATATCCTCCTTGCGCGGTATGGCTGTGGTCTCGAGGGGCCTATTCCGCGCTGGGCGCGAGAGACAGGGTCATCTCCTCGAGCTTGATGATGACCTCTTCCAATGACTTCTTGCCGAGGTTGCGGACCTTCATCATGTCGTCCTCGGAACGGGCCACCAGGTCACCGACGCTGTTGATGCCGGCTCTCTTGAGGCAATTGTAGGTGCGGACGGAGAAGTCGAGGTCCTCGATGGTGGTGTCCAGGATGGGCTTGTGGGGATTCGTTCCCGTGGGGGCCCGGAAGCCATCGGGCGGAACCGTATCCGTCAGGGAGCAGAAAAGGTCGAGGTGGTCGATCAGGATGTTCGACCCGTTGCTCAGCGCTTCACCCGCTTCGAGAGTGGCGTCGGTCCAGACTTCGATGGTGAGCTTGTCGTAGTCGGTGAACTGCCCGACGCGCGTGTTCTCGATCGTGTAGTTGACCTTCTTGACCGGGGTGAAGATGGAGTCGATGGGGATGACCCCGATCGGCTGGTTGGGCCACTTGTTGCGCTCCGCGATGTTGTAGCCGCGCCCCTTGTTGAGGGTCAGCTCCATGAAAAGGCGGCCTTCGCCGTTCAACGTCGCGATGGGGTGGTCGGGATTCATGATCTCGACTTCCTCGT
>CAXNDY010000244.1:0-3212 GCA_964201095.1 Saccharofermentanales bacterium | reverse complement strand
GGAGTTGAAGTTCTCCGGCACGATCTCTTCCGCGGGGACCTGTACGTCGAAGGTCTGGTCGAACTCAGCGACCAGGGAGATGATGTCGAAGGAGTCGAGGACGCCCGCGTCGATCAGGTCGGTGCGGACCGCAAAGTCGACATCCGGGTGCAGCTTGCCGAGGATCTTCAGGAGCTCATCCATTCCGGCTTTCCTTCCTTTTCTGCTCAGTGTATGTCATCAGGGCGACCCGGTCAATTTTCGCGTTCGCCGTGAGCGGCATGCGTTCGAGCGGTTCGACGAGGTTGGGAAGCATGTACCGCGGCAGGTGGGCGCGGAGCTCGGACAGGAGCGCGGCCGCGTCGACGTCGCCGACGTAGTACAGCACGATCCTCTCCGTCTCCTTGTCATAGACGCAGCAGCAGAGGCGCACGCCGTCGAGCGCGTTGACGTTGGCCTCGATCTCGCCGAGCTCGATGCGGTGGCCCATGTGCTTGATCTGGTAATCCTTGCGGGAGACGAACAGGAGTTCGCCGCGGTCGTTGTATCGCCCGAGGTCGCCCGTACGGTAGATCGTCTCCGGGTAGGCCGTGTTCAGCGGATTCTGGACGAACACCGCGGCCGTCTTGTCCGGAGCCCGGTAGTAGCCAAGGGTGACCGACGTGCCGCGGACGCAGATCTCGCCGAGTTCGCCGGTCGCAGGTTCCCGGTTCTCCTCGTCGAGCAGGATCACCTCGCGGTTGCGGAACGGGCGGCCGATCGGGACGACATCCCCCTCTGCGAAGTCGCGGTCGACCTTGTAGAAGGTGGTCATCCCGGTGGCCTCGGTCGGACCGTACAGGTTCGTGAACTTCGCCTCCGGCAGCGCCTGGCGCCAGAGATTCAGCTGCTTGATGGGGAACACCTCGCTGCCGAACGCCACGGTGCGCAGGTGCTGCGGGACGGCTTTCTGGAAGGTGCCGAAGGCCGAGATCATGGTCAGCGCCGACACCACCCAGCAGACGGTGTTGATGCGGTGCAGGTTCATGAACTCGACCAGCTTGATCGGGAACATGAAGTGGCTCCTGGGGATGATGTAGGTCGTGGCGCCGAACTTCAAGGTGGGGTAGATCTCCTTGAGGCAGGCATCGAAATACAGGGGCACCTGCATGCCGAAGACGGTCTCCTCGGAGAACCCCAGCGTCTCGGACAGCACCTCGATGTATTCCTGCACCGAGCGGTGGCAGGCGACGACGCCCTTCGGCACACCGGTCGAGCCGGACGTGAAGACGACGTAGACGGGGTCCGTGTCGATCTGGCGACTGCGGACGCGGGCCAGCGCCGCGTCGTCGACGGGCGTGCGCACGATCTCGTCGTAGAGGAAGACGTCCCCGTGATAATCCATCTTCCGCAGGGCCACCTGCGTCGCCGCATCGCAGACCACGGCCTGCGGTTCGAGCGTCTGGAAGATCAGCTCGATGCGGAAGGCGGGCATCTCCTCGTCGATGGGCACGTAGAAATTTCCGCTCGCAATCGTGCCGAGGAAGGCGACGATGGTGCGCGGATGCTTGTTCATGAAGACGACGACCGGCTTGCGGTGGATTCCGAGAGCGGCGAGGAAGGAGCCGATGGCGCGGCTTCCGTCGGAGACGTCGCGGAACGTCAGGGCGTCGGTGCCGTTGGAGAACGCGACCTTGTCGGGGACGCGGAGGACCGTGCGCTCGAGGTATTCCAGGAGGTTGTTCTGCATCTTCGGCTCCTTCGGGGGACTAGGAGAGAAGCCGGCGGAACCGGCTCTTCAACGGATAGCCGCAGGCCAGGACGGACGCGGCGGCGAGGACCTCCATGGCGTCGAGATACCCGTGCCCGATATCGGCATCGCGCTTGATCAGGGACAGCTCCGTGCAGCCGAGGAGGATGGCCTCGGCGCCATCCCGGCGGAGTTCGTTGGAAACCCTGGAGAACTTGTCGAGGTCGGCGGGGCGTCCCGCCTTCACGTCGTCGTAGATCAGTTCCATGATCCTGCGCTGCCCCTCATCGGTCGGCAGGACGCTGCGGATGCCGAGCGCGTCGAGTTCCTTCTGGAAGAGCCCCGCACGGCGGGTTCCATCGGTCGCGGCGATGCCGGCGCTCTTGACCCCGCAGGCCTGCAGGTGGCGGGCGGTCTCGCGGACCATGTGCAGGATGGGCCGGTCGATGCAGGCGGATAGCACGTCGTAGAAGGCATGGGCGGTGATGCAGGGGATGGCGATGAAGTCGACTTCCAGCGACGCCAGCTTGCGCCCGACGGAGACCATGGGGGGGACGGGGTTGTCCTGGCTGTCTCCGAGGATGAAGCGCGTGCGGTCGGGGATGGAAGGCGTGTTGAAGATCACCATGTCGAGGTGGTCCTGGTCGCGGACCGCATCGGTCATGTCGATCACGAGTTCCAGGAAGAAGGCGGTCGCCAGCGGCCCCAGTCCTCCGATGACTCCCAGGGTCCTGCGGCCGAAGTCATCCAAGGATGACCTTCCTTTCGAATTCGAGTGGAACGGTCGCCGTCGCCGGGATGCCGGTGTGGTCGAAGGTATAGAAGAGTTTCTGGACGTTGGTCGAGTAGGCTTCGACCTCCGCGTCGGTGCGCAGGAGGCACACGTAATGGTAGTACTTGAGATTCGGGAGGGCGTCGAAGTGGTACCACTCGCCGTTGTACTTCACCAGGTTCCAGTAGTGGTGCGTCTTGGCGGGAACCCGCTCGATCTCGATGGTCTCGTATCCCGCTCGGTTCAGCATGGCCTTGGCGAGCGCGAAGTAGTTGAAGCAGTCCCCGGTGCCGCGGGTGATGCCGAGGTAGGCGCCCTTCACCCAGTCGGACTTGTCGGAGGTGCCGGTGTAGTCGATGTGGCCGGCGATGTAGTAGAAGATCGCGGACATGCGGTCGAGGTCGGTCATCTCCGGTTTCAGGATGTCGGCGAAGATCCGGTCGATCAGCACGTTGAGCTCGGCCTCGGTCACGTACCCGTCGGGCTTGACCGAGACGACGACCTTCGCGGTCGCCTCGGCACGGTTTCCCGCCTTGTCCGTCGCGGAATAGACGACTTCGTAGGTGCCGGCGGCCGTCAGCACGACGGCGCTGTTGTCGATGTCGAGCGGGACGGTCGCATCGCGGTTGTCCGTCACGGTGACGCCGGTGCGGTAGGAGATGGTGTCGCCCACGAAGACGGCCAGATCGACGACGCCGGCGATCACGGGTTTCTCCTCGTCCCTTCGAACGT
>CAXNDY010000243.1:0-3219 GCA_964201095.1 Saccharofermentanales bacterium | reverse complement strand
GCCGCCCGGCGTGGCGATGACGACGTCCGCCAGGTGCGGAATCGCGATCTTGTACATCGCGTCGAGGTGGAGGCACCCGGCCCGATGCGCCTGAACGGGGTGACCGGCCACGGCGTGGACAACGCGCTTGTCCTCGTCGAGGACGACGTTGAGGATCCAGTCGATGCCGCACAGGGCGCCGGCTTCCTCGATGTCCTCGCGGATGGGGTTGCCCTCGATGCGCCCTGCGGCCGCCGCCGGTTCCACCATGCGGCTGTGGTTGGCCTGGATCGCGGAACGGGTCGACACACCGGGCATGATGGCCTTCGCGCCTCCGCTGTAGCCCGCGAAGTAGTGCATCTCGATGTTGCCGAGGCAGATCCTCCGGTCGGCGCGCGCCACGGGACCGAAGACGTCGACCGGGGTCCCGCGGGAGGTCGTGCCCAGGGGCACCATGTCGCTCTCGTCGCTGTCGAGGAGCCGGAGGGTGCCGTAGAGGGAAGGTCCGACGAGCCTGCGCTTCTCCTCCTCGGTGTGGGGACGGTGGCTGCCGAGGCCGAAGACGACCGTGATGCGGTCCCGAGGGACGCCGGCGGCATCCAGTTCCTCGAGAACCAGTGGCAGGGCGAGCGCGGTGGGCATGGGCCGGGTGACGTCGCTGGTGACGATGCAGACGGAATCCGTGGCGGAAACGACCTCCCGGAGACGCGGGGCGCCGATGGGAGCCTCCATGGCCCGACGGATCTCCGCTTCACCGGTCAGGAGCACCGGGGTTTCGTTGGCCTTCATCTCCAGGAGAAGATCGTCCTCCTCCATCGCGAAGGATCGGGTTCCTCGGCCGTATCCGATTTCGAATGTGCGCTGCATCAGGTCTTCTTCTCCCTCTTCTTGTCGAGCCACTCCTTGATCCGCGCCTCGTAGCCGTTCGTGTCGGGTTCATAGTAGTGCGTGCCGCGGACCTCTTCCGGCAGATATTCCAGATCCACGATGTGTCCCGGGAAATCGTGCGCGTACCGATAGCCCTTGCCATAGCCGAGGTCGGACATCCCCTTGGCGGGCGCGTTGCGCAGATGCATCGGCACTTCGCCCGTCCGGCGGGACGAGACGTCCGCCATGGCCTTCTCGATGGCGAGATAGGAGGCGTTGGACTTCGGGCTGGTCGCCACCATGATGGCGGCCTCGGAAAGGATGATGCGCGCCTCGGGCATGCCGATGGCCATGATGGCCTGGTAGGCCGCCATGGCGACCTGGATCGCGGAAGGGTTGGCCATGCCGACGTCCTCGGCGGCGCAGATGGTGATGCGCCGGGCGAGGAACTCGATGTCCTCGCCGCCGTGGAGCGCGCGGGCCAGGTAGAACACCGCGGCGTCCGGGTCGCTGCCGCGCATCGACTTGATGAAGGCGCTGATGTTGTCGTAGTGGCTCTCCCCGTCATGGTCGAAGGCGATCGAGCGCTTCTGCATGCAGTCTTCGAGCACGGGTACGTCGACGTGGATGCGGCCGTCCGCGGAAAGGGCCGTCGTCGTGGACGCGAGCTCCAGACCGTTCAACGCGATGCGCGCATCTCCGTTGCATCGGTCGCACAGGAAGGTGAAGGCGTCTTCCTCCACGTCGAGGGGGAGATTGCCCAGCCCCCTTTCCTTGTCCGCCAGCGCGGCATGGAGGATCTTCAGGATGTCGGCCTCGGTCAGCGGCTGCAGCTGGAAGACGGTGGACCGGGAGATCAAGGCCTTGTTGACTTCGAAGAACGGATTCTCCGTCGTGGCGCCGACGAGGATCAGGGTGCCGTCCTCTACATTGGGAAGCAGGGCGTCCTGCTGGGACTTGTTGAACCGGTGGATCTCGTCGATGAAGAGGACCGTACGTCCTGACGGGTTCATCAGCAGGTTCTGCGCATCCAGGATGACCCGCTTGATGTCGGCGACCCCGGACGTCACGGCGTTGAGCTTCTGGAAGCCCGACCGGGTGGTGCGGGCGATGACGCGCGCCAGCGAGGTCTTTCCGGTGCCGGGAGGCCCGAACAGCAGGATGGAGCTCAGCCGGTCGGCTTCGATCATGCGCCGGAGCATGCGTCCGGGACCCAGGATGTGCTCCTGGCCGACGAATTCGTCCAGCGTCCGGGGGACCATTCGATAGGCCAGAGGCTCCTTGCGGTCCGTCGTGGCGTCCATGGGACTCCTCTCAGGGCAGGTCCGGATACAGGGGGTGTCCGGCGAGCAGCGCGGCCACGCGGGTGCGGATCTCGGACTTCTTCGTGTCGAAGTCGGTCAACGTCAGTCTTATCAGCGCGGCGATCTCGACCATGTCGGCTTCGACCATTCCGCGGGTCGTGACGGCCGGCGTGCCGAGCCGGATCCCACTGGTCACGAACGGCGACTGGGTGTCGAAGGGGATGCCGTTCTTGTTGCAGGTGATGTCGACCTCGTCGAGGCGGAGCTGCATCTCCTTGCCCGAGACGCCCGTTCCGGTCAGGTCGACGAGCATCAGGTGGTTGTCGGTACCACCGGAGACGAGTCGGAACCCCTGGGCGGTCAGGGAGGCCGCGAGGGCGGCGGCGTTCGTCAGGATGCGCTTCTGGTAGAGCTTGAAATCGTCCTGGAGGGCTTCCTGGAAGGCAACGGCCTTGCCGGCGATCACGTGCATCAGCGGACCACCCTGGATGCCGGGGAAGATGGCGGAATCGATCCGCTGGGCATGTTCCCTTCGGCAGAGCACCAGACCGCCGCGCGGACCGCGCAGCGTCTTGTGGGTCGTCGTCGTGACGAAGTCGGCGTAGGGAACGGGGTCCGGGTGCAGTTTCGCCGCGACGAGTCCGGCGATATGGGCCATGTCGACGAAGAGATAGGCTCCGCAGGCATCCGCGATCTCGCGGAAGCGCTGGAAGTCGAGCATGCGGGGATAGGCGCTGGCGCCTGCGATGATCAGTTTCGGCATGTGTGCGAGCGCCGTCTCGCGGAGCCTGTCAAAGTCGATGCGCTCGGTACCGGGGTCGACTCCGTAGGATACGGCCTTGAAGTAACGGCCCGATATGTTCTTGGACATCCCGTGGGTGAGGTGGCCGCCGTGGGACAGGTCCATCCCGAGGAAGGTGTCACCGGGTTCGAGGGCGGCGAAGAAAACGGCCATGTTCGCCTGTGCGCCGGAATGGGCCTGGACGTTGGCGTGCTCGGCTCCGAACAGTCTCTTCGCGCGCTCGATCGCGAGGTCCTCGACGACGTCCACATGTTCACAGCCGCCATA
>CAXNDY010000242.1:0-3228 GCA_964201095.1 Saccharofermentanales bacterium | reverse complement strand
CACGGGCTTCGGCCTCACCCAGGGTCCGGTCAGCGTCGGGAATTCGGCTTCGACGGCGGCGAACCCCTTCCAGGTTCCGGCCAGCGAGGCGGTCCGTCCTTCGGGAAGGAGGAGAACGCCGTCCGCGTCCTGCGCGCATTGGCTTCGGGCCTCGATGCAGGCGACGAGGAGCTTCTCCGTGATCTTCTCGAGTTCCACGGTGCTTCTATCCCGGACGATGAGTCCGGACGAAACGGCGAAGGGTTCGCGAAGATAGTTGTAACCGTGGAGAAGCAGGAATCCCGCATAGCCGAGCGAGAGGACGAGGACGAGAACCAGGGAGACCGAACTCAGAATCGCGCGTCTCTTTCCCTTCGAGCGGATCAGGTGGACGACCAGCCAGACGAGGAGTGCCGCTCCCAGCGGGATGGCCAGCACGATGACGACTTCCGTGAGCGAGAACGGGAGAAGCCCGGTGAGGAAGGAGATCCCATGGGAGATCCACGTGAAGATCCGACGCGAGACCCAGGTTTCCGTGAAGGACGGCGACCCTGCCAAGAAGCGGCGGAGAAGAAACGCAAGTAGACCCGGGAGGGCGAAGAGGGCGAGCTTCAGAAGATAGGGGATGCGACGCTTCATGGGGTCGATGCTCCTTTGTGGGGGAATTCCACGTTTTCGAAGATCTCCTTCGGGTCGTCGAGCAGTACGTCCGCACCGCCCTCGATGAGTTCGTCGCGGGTCCGGAAGCCCCAGAGGACGCCGGCCGCACGGAAACCGGCCGCTTTCGCGAACCGCATGTCGAGGCCGGAATCCCCGAAATAGACGATCCGGGACACAGGGACGCCGATGGAGGCGAGGATCTCCCGCGCCGCCGCCGGGTCGGGCTTCCTGGGTTCCGAGACCCTCTCTCCGCAGACCTTGTCGAAGGGGATGTCCGGAAAGAAATGGGCGACCAGCCGCTTCGTGAAAGGGTCGGGTTTGTTCGAGAGGACCGCGATGGGTATCCCTTCCTGCCGAAGGGTAGCGAGCGCCTCGGGGATGCCGGCGTAGGGTGTGGTGCGATGCGCAAAGCCGGCTTCGTAGGCATCACGGAAGTCCTGGAGGACGAGGGGGGCGATCTCACGGGAACGGACATCGGCTTCGGTTGCGTCGACACCGGAGGCTTCCAGGGACGAACACGAGGCCAGGCGGGACAGTTCCGAAGCGCCGGTTCCGACCAGGAGCCGGTACGCCTGCGGATCGACGGGCCGAAGCCCGTGGAGGGACAGGGCGGCGTTCATGGCGTCCGCGAGGTCGTGGAGCGTGTCGAGCAGGGTCCCGTCCAGATCGAACAGGGCCGCGCGGAGACCGGGAACTGTGTCCTTCCTCTTCATCAGAAGAGACGGAGGGCGCGGCAGAGGAAGAGAAGGCCGAGCAGGACGGGCTGATGGAGGACATAGAATCCCAGCGCGTGCCGGCCGATGAAGCGGAACGGCGCCGTCGCGGACTGTACCGTCGGATTCGCGGCCGCCTTCGGAAAGGCCGAGGTGCGATCCACATAGAGCGTGCGGCCGATGACGATTCCGACCAGGAAGAATCCCAGCCATGGGATCAGCGGCATGTAGTCGCCCATGCCATGGAGGAAGGCCTCGGGGCGGCCGATGGGCAGGAGAAGCAGGCTGGGAGAGATCTCGGCGCGCAGGAGGGGTTCCGCCGCCCAGAGGACGAAGGACGCGACGATCAGGAGAATCGCATCCCCGCCACGGGTCGGACCCGTCGTAGGGGCGCGCCGCTGTTCGAGCTTCTCGAAGCCTGCGTACAGGAGGGTTCCGACGGCCAGAAGGTGGAGCACGTTGAAGAGGATGTACTCGTCCGTTCCCGTGAGAACGGAGGCGACCGTGGTCACGACGGAGAAGAGCCCGGCGACGAGAGCGAGTCTCAGTCCCCGCTTCGCGTTGCTTCGGGTGAAGGTTCCACAGATGCCGGAGACGCCGAGGAAGATCATCACGAAGGGCGTGCGCACCCAGTCGATGAACCAGAGCTCCGTCTGGAAGGCGAAGACCGGCAGTTCGAGAACATATCTCAGGTCGTAGATCAGGTGGTGCAGCATCATCATGAACACCGCGAACCCGCGGAGCAGGTCGAGTTCGAAGACGCGGTCAGGCCGTTTCAATGGCAGCCTCCTCCTTGAGTCCGAGTTCCTCGATGGCCCATTCCCGGATCCTGAATTTCTGCACCTTGCCGCTGGCCGTCATGGGGAACGCGTCGACGAAACGGACGTAGCGCGGGGTCTTGTGACGCGCCATGTGGGAGCGCACGTATTCCTTGACCTCGTCTTCGGTCAGCGTCGATCCTGCGCGCACGACGATGCACGCGAGGATCTCCTCGCCGTATTTCCGGTCGGGAACGCCCACGCACTGGACGTCCTTCACGGCCGGGTGCGTGTAGAGGAATTCCTCGATCTCCTTTGGGTAGAGGTTCTCCCCTCCCCGGATGATCATGTCCTTCATCCGGCCGGTGATCCTGAAATAGCCCTGCTCATCCATCACGGACAGGTCCCCGGTATGCAGCCAGCCTTCCGCGTCGATCGCAGCCGCCGTGGCTTCGGGCATCCGGTAGTAGCCCTTCATGACGTTGTAGCCACGCACGACGAACTCGCCGTCGGTGCCCGGGGGTACCGGGAGATTGGTGGCGGGGTCGACGATGCGGCACTCCATGCCGGGGAGCACGCGTCCGACGGTGGAAACGCGCCGTTCCAGGGAGTCGTCGGTGCGCGTCTGCGTGCAGACCGGCGAGGACTCCGTCTGGCCGAAGGCGATGGTGATCTCGCTCGCGTGCATGCGGGAGATGACCTGCTTCATCACCTCGACTGGGCAGGGAGACCCCGCCATGATGCCGGTACGTAGGGTGGAGAGATCGTAGTCGGCGAAATCGGGGTGGTCGAGCACCGCGATGAACATGGTCGGTACGCCCTGCATGCCCGTGCACCGCTCGGAGGAGATCGCCTGAAGGCACTTGAGCGGCTGGAAGGCCTCGAGCGGGACCATCGTGGACGCGTGCGCGACGCAGGCGAGGATGGAGAGGACGAGTCCGAAACAATGGAAGAACGGGACGGGGATCAGCAGGCGGTCGTCGGTCGATAGCCGCATGCAGTCTCCGATGGACGATCCGTTGTTGACGATGTTGTAGTGCGTCAGCATGACGCCCTTCGGGAATCCGGTCGTACCGGACGTGTACTGCATGTTGATGACGTCGTGGGGGGATAGGGAG
>CAXNDY010000241.1:0-3239 GCA_964201095.1 Saccharofermentanales bacterium | reverse complement strand
GTTCATCCTGATGGAAGCTCGAGATCTGCCGTAGGATGCTGGTGAGGAAATCCGACATGTTGTCGTGCTTGAAGATGTCGGAGCTCGCCTCGATCATCCGCTCGAGTCCACGCCGGTTCTTCTCGAGCCGCACGATGTCGCGGTAGCTGCGCAGCGCGGCGTACATGGAGGTGTTCAGGCGCTGGACCGTCATGTCCGTCTTCAACCGGTAGTCGTTGATGTCGTAGTCGCGGATCACCCGGTCCTCGGGCGCCTCGCCGGGTTGTCCGGTGCGCAGGATGATGCGCGTGCTGCTGTTCTTCAGGACGTCGCGGAGGTGCTTGACGACCTGGAGCCCGGCCTGGTTCTCCTCCATGACCACGTCGAGCAGCAGGACGGCCGTGTTGGGGTGCCTCGCGAGCACTTCCATGGTCTCCTGCCCGGAATACGTGTCGAGGAAGATGAGGCCCTTCTCCTCGAAGACGAACGACTTCAGGATCATCTTCGTGATCGTGTGGACCTCCCGGTCGTCGTCCGCGATGAGGACCGTATAGCGTTCACGCGCCACATCTACCGCACTCGGCGCGTCGTGCAGGAAGTCCAGCCCCTGCACCGCGCTGCGGAATCCATCCCTCTCACTGGCCATCGTTTTCACCGTTCCTTCCGTTGGGGATCCGGAGAACGAAGGTGGTCCCTCGCTCTGGGAAGCTGACACACTCGATGGTGCCTTTGAGCTGGTCCGTGACGATGTTGTAGACGATGTTCATGCCGAGCCCGGAGCCGCCGTGCTCCCGGTTCGTGGTGAAGAACGGGTCGTAGATCCTCGAAAGGTTCTCCGGCAGGATGCCAACGCCATCGTCGGAATAGGTGATTTCGAAGACCTCCCCCCGGTCCGCGACCGTGACCCGGATGACGCCCGCATCGCGGTTCCTGAAGCCGTGGATCAGGGAGTTCATGACGAGGTTGGTCAGGATCTGCGACAGGGCGCCGGGGTAGCTAAAAACGGTCAGGTCCTCGGGGCAGGCGACGTCGATGCGGATGGACATGTGCCTGTACTCGTGCTTGAGGCTGACGAGTACGGCCTGGACGTATTCGAGGACCCGGAACTTCGATAGCAGCTCATGGCTCTGGGTCACGGCGATCTGCTTGAAGCTCTTGATCAGTTCGGCGGCGCGGTCGAGGTTGCGGCTCAGGATCCGGAGACTCTCGTCCATGTTCTCCATGAACCCCAGAAGGTCCTCCCGCGACATCGTCCCGGACGTCAGCCGCTCGCGGTTCTCCCGGTTCAGGACCTCCATGTAGGAGGTCGTCGAGACGCCGACGCCGAGCGGGGTGTTGATCTCATGGGCGATGCCGGAGACGAGGCTCCCGAGCGAGGCCATCTTCTCCCGCTCCATCAGCCGGGCCATCGCGGCCTTGAGTTCATCGGTGCGGAGTTCGACCTGTTCTTCGAGGGATTCGCGGATCCGCCGGTTCAGCTCTTCGATCTCGGCTTTGGCCGCGCGTTCGTTTCGCTGCGCCTGCTTGCGCTCCTCGATCTGGCGGCCGGCGCCGATGACCTCGACGCGGGACTCCGCGTTGCACCGGCACTTGAGCGAGATCTCCTCCCAGATGAGAGACCCATCGCGGCGGACCAGCTGGACCTCCACGACATCCTCCCAGGACCCGTCCGGGTCCAGCGTGAAGTGGCGCAGGGCCTCTACGATGCTTCGCCGGAAGTCGTCATGGGACTCGCGGGTCATCGTCTCCGACAGGGTTCTCGCCATCGCTTCCCCGGCGGTGTGTCCCGTCCGCTTCTGGATCGAGGGGCTGATGTAGGTGAACGCCATGGACTCCAGGTCCAGGACCCAGACCACATCGGACAGGTTCTCCGTCAGAAGGCGGTATTTCTGCTCACTATTCTTCAACGCTTCCTCGGCGGCCCGCTTCTCCGTGATGTCGAGGTCGGACCCCCGGTATCCCTTCAGCGTACCATCGGGCGCTATCAGCGGAAGCCCATTGGTCGAGAACCACAAGACGCGCCCGTCCTTGGTCTCGACCGCGTTGAGAAGTCCCACGAAGGAGACCTTCTGGCCGAACACCGCCATCGCGCCGGCCTTGAATCCCGCGCGACCTTCTTCGGGGTGGAAGTCATAGAAATGCCTGCGTCCGACGATCTCTTCGGGTCGATAGCCGAGCGCCGTCATGACGTAGTCGCTGACATAGGTATAGAGGCCGTCGGCATCGACTTCCCAGATGAAGGTGCTGCTCTGCTCGGTCAGCTGGTTCAGCCGCTCGTTGGCTTCCTGCAGGACATCGTCCTGGGCCCGGCGTCTCCGGTCCGTTATCTCTTCCGCGCTCATCTCGTCACTTCGCCCTTCGCACACGGGTGTACATAAACAAGAGAAGGCGGCATCGTACTGCCGCCTTCTCACCGTGTCATCCACCGTGAGCTTTCGGCAACTGGCTGCCATGGATGTCGCATCCGAAGGCCCTGTAGTTTTGCGTCGCCGGCTTTCACCGGTTTTGCCCATTCGAGCTCTGCTTAACCTAAGTCGATTATATCGTTTCCGAATCCTGGGGTAAAGGGCGTTCTGGAAGATCACCCTGCCTTCTTTTCGGCAGCTGTCCGCTCTTCCTCCACATGTCGGGAAAGAACCGCGAGTTCTCTTCGAGCAGGTGCCCCATGACGAGGTCGTCGACGATGAGCGACGCGAATTCCGCCGCGATGGGGCGGCCGGACCGGAAGGCATCGCGGAGGCGCCGCGCCCGGGACAGGAGGTCCGCATGGATCTGCGAATGCCGGGGGTCGTACTCCCCGAGACTCGACAGGATCCTCTCCTCGTCGCGGAAGTGCCGGGTCGTGTGGTCGATGAGGCGGGTCATCAGGGCAATCGTCGGCCTGTCGGCCTTTCCAGCCGCCAGTTCGCGGATCAGCTCGTTGCCGAGGACGGACAGTTCGCGGTGTTGCCCGTCGATGAGCTCGTTGCCGCAGTCCCATTCGGGCCTCCACTCGATCTGCACCGATGCGGGAATCGATCCGGGGCCATCCTCGTGGCAGTTCACCTGGTTGCGGCCGCTCCCCTTCGCGGTCCGGAGGGCCTCGTCGAGGCGTCGGAACCAGCTGGTGAAGGATTCGTTCTTCACGCGGCCGGCGACGCCGAAACTGGCCGTCACATGGTGCGCCTTGGGGTGGGAGGTGGACTCGACGACGGCGCGCATCTTCTCTGCGGCCGCTCTGGCGCCCGGAACGGCGGTCTCGGGTAGGACGACGATGAACT
>CAXNDY010000240.1:0-3252 GCA_964201095.1 Saccharofermentanales bacterium | reverse complement strand
TGGGACCCGGCCGAGTCGGGGCTCGCGGAACGGGCCATCGAGATGGTGCCGCGGGTGTGTCGCAGCGGATTCTGCACGCCGTTCTTCGTGAACTCGCCCTTGATCTGGTAGCCTGGACCGCCGGTGCCGCTGCCCTCGGGGCATCCGCCCTGGATCATGAAGCCCGGGATGACACGGTGGAAGATCAGCCCGTCATAGAAGCCCGCCTTGGCGAGTTTGACGAAGTTGGCGACGGTCAGGGGCGCGGCGGTCGCATCGAGTGCGATTTCGATCACGCCTCCCTGCTTCAGGGTCAATACGGCTTTCGTGGTCATGTTTCCTCCTTGTCGCCGCTTGCGCGGCCTTTCGAACGTCTGCCCCATCTTAGCGCGACCGGCGCTCCGATGCAATCCGCACTTGACAATACCCCTTTGTTTCGTGTTTCATGAGTGGGAACAGGCCGACGGGATCCACCGTGCGGGCCGGGCTGGTTTCAGCAGCGGACGAGATCCGTGGGACGATGCGAATATCGTTCCGCGGGTCTTTTTTCGACTCCGGAAACCATGCGCGACACGAGGAGGAGACTGCCATATGGAAAAGTCCAACTACCGCCAGGTCCGACGGATCCTCTGGATCATCCTCTTCGCCAATTTCGGCGTCGCCGCGATCAAGATGGTCGTCGGCACGATCATCAAGAGCGCCAGCCTGACCGCCGACGGCTACCACTCCCTGACCGATGGTTCCTCCAACATCGTCGGTCTGATCGGCATCTTCCTCGCCTCACGGCCCGTGGATGCGGACCACCCTTATGGTCACCGCAAGATGGAGACGTTGACCGGCATCTTCATCGCCGTCATGCTCACCTTCATCGGCGGCAAGGTCGTCCTCGACGCCTTCGGCCGCTTCGCGAACCCCGTCGCCCCCGAGATCAGCCTCGAAAGCCTCGCCTCCCTGCTCTTCACGCTCGGCGTCAACATCTTCGTCAGCCAGTACGAACTGCGGGCCGGACGTCGCCTCGGAAGCTACATCCTGGTCTCCGACTCCATGCATACGCGCAGCGATATCTACGTGTCCATCGGCGTTCTGGTTTCGCTCGTCGGCATCAAGTTCGGACTCCCCCCCATCGTCGACCCCATCGTCTCCCTCGTCGTCGCCGGCTTCATCCTCTATGCCGCCTACGAGATCCTCAAATCGGCCAGCAGCGTCCTCGTCGACAAGGCGGCCGTCGAGACCGACCGCATCCGCGAGATCGTCGAGGCCTTCGAACAGGTGAAGGGAATCCACGAGATCCGCAGTCGTGGAACCGGCGATTCCCTCTTCATCGACATGCACATCCTCACGGACCCCGGAATGAGCGTCAAGGAGTCCCATGATCTGATCCACCACATCGAGAAGCACATCCAGGAGCAGATCGCGAAGGGTGCTTCCGTCATCGTCCACCTCGAGCCCTTCGGCGACGACGCCGACCCGGACGTATGACGCGAAGCCGCGGCGACAGCGGATTCCATGACTCCAGATATTCTACAGTTCCTGCCTTCGGAACGAGAGCAGCGCGGCGGTGACGAGAGCGGTAGCCAGCAGCAGCGTCGCGAGGAGCGGCCAGAGCAGGTCGTTCGGCGTCGCCTTGTCCAGGATGATGAGATATCCCCGATCCGCCAGTGCGGAAGGAGCATAGTCCTTCACGACGGGCAGGATCGACAGCGTGGACAGGAGGAAATAGCCCCCGATGGCGCCGACTGCGGCCATGGCGGTGCTCTGCGCCAGCGTTCCCGCAAGGAGTGCGATGGCGGCCATCAGGACCAGGAACGCGGCGAAGGCCGCAAGCACGACCCCATCGTTCGCGTTCGGAGCGGTCCGGAAGGCCAGCCAATGGTAATACAGGAAGACGATGCAGGACAAGGCGTAGGCCGCAAGCACCGTGACGGCCGAAGAGGCGAATTTCGCCAGAAGGAACGTCGAACGGGGGACGCCCTTGGTCAGCATCAGGACGATGCTTCCCTTCCGCTTCTCCTCGGTGACGGTTCCCATGAAGAGAAGCATGTAGAGGAGAACCCCCATCTGCGTCAGGTTCTTGAGGAACTGCAGGTAGGAATCGGCGGGCACGGGCGGCGGCATCGTCAGTTCCAGCCCGCCGGCTTCCGTCGTGCTGAGAAGCATCTTGACGAGGTCGGGCATGTACTTCGCGCTCATGGGACTGAGGATGGCGAAGGAGAGGAAGACGAGCAGGAGAATCAGCAGGCGTCTTCGCCGGATGTTCTCGAGCATCTCCTTCCGGAAGAGGATCAGGAAGCGGCTCATGTTCCCACCACCTTCATGAAGATCGACTCGAGCGAAGGTTCCACGGGCTCGAACCGCTCGACCGGAAGATCCTGCCCGACGGCCTCCGACAGGATTCCCCGGCGTGCGGCCGCAAGATCCCGATAGGTCACGATCAGATCCCCTTCCGGTTCCATCCGGATTCCAACGCACCAGGGTAGCCGCGAAAGACGATCGGCGAACCGACCCGCCTCTGCACACCGTGCTTCATCCGAGATGGCGGCCAGCCGGATGCGGTGGGCGTCGAGCGCATATTGGCGGCGGAGTCCGTCGATGGAGTCCTCGACGACGCATCGCCCCTGGACGAGGATGGCCACGCGGTCGCAGACCCGTTCGATGTCGGCGAGGATGTGTGTGGAGAAGAAGACGGTCGTGCGCTCGGAGAGGCGGCCGATGACGTCCATCACGTCCTTTCGACCGGCCGGGTCGAGAGCGGAGGCGGGCTCGTCGAGCATGACCAGGTCCGGCGCGTTGACGAGCGCCTGGGCGATGCCGAGGCGCTGTTTCATCCCGCGCGAGAAGCCGCCGATGCGGCGCTTCTCCTTCTCGAGTCCGACGAGCTCGAGCAGTTCGGGAATCCGGACGCGCTGGACCGCACGTTCCACGCCGCAGAGGTCGGCGCAGAGCGTAAGGAACTCGACGGGTTTCAGATAGCCATAGCATTCCGGAACATCCGGAAGGTAGCCGATGCGCTCGCGACCGGCGTGGCTGCCGAAGCGAACGGCACGGTCGAAGATCCGGATGGTGCCGGAAGTCGGAGCGGAAAGTCCTGCGACCATGCGCAGCGTCGTGGTCTTCCCTGCCCCGTTCGGGCCCAGGAAGCCGAAGACGGCTCCGGACGGGACGTCGAGGTCGAGGCCGTCGACAGCCGTGATGGCGCCATAGCGCTTGACGAGTCCTCGGATCTCGAGCGCGCTCATTCGTCCTGATTCCTTCCGATGGCGAGGAAGAGGATCG
>CAXNDY010000239.1:0-3268 GCA_964201095.1 Saccharofermentanales bacterium | reverse complement strand
TCGCTGCTCGATCGGATCCGCTCCACCACGGTGGCGACGGGCGAAGCCGGCGGCATCACGCAGCACATCGGCGCCTACACCGTGAAGATCAAGGACCGCGCCATCACGTTCCTCGACACCCCGGGCCACGAGGCCTTCACCGCCATGCGCGCCCGCGGCGCCCAGGTCACGGACATCGCGATCCTCGTGGTCGCGGCGGACGACGGCGTCATGCCCCAGACCATCGAGGCGATCAACCACGCCAAGGCCGCGAACGTCGCGATCATGGTGGCGATCAACAAGATGGACAAGCCGGGAGCGAACCCCGACAAGGTCAAGCAGGAGCTGTCCGAACACGGCATCATCCCCGAAGAATGGGGCGGCACCAACATCATGGTCAACGTCTCCGCGAAGACCGGGTCCAACATCGAGGAACTCCTCGAGATGGTCCTCCTGACCGCCGACATCCTCGACCTGAAGGCCGATCCGAACAAGCAGGCCAAGGGCACGGTGATCGAAGCCAAGCTCGACAAGAACCGCGGACCGATCGCGACCGTGCTCGTGCAGCGCGGTACGCTGAAGATCGGCGACTCCATCGTCTCCGGCTCCATCATCGGCCGCATCCGCGCGATGGTCGACGACAAGGGCTCTTCCGTGAAGCGGGCGGGCCCCTCGATTCCCGTCGAGATCGCGGGTCTTCCCGAGGTCCCCGAGGCCGGCGAACTGTTCTACGCCATCGAAGACGAAAGGGTCGCCCGCGACCTGGCCGAGCGTCGCCGCAACCTGCAGCGCGAGCAGCAGCTGCGCGCCTCCTCCCGCATGTCCCTCGACTCCCTGTTCACCAAGATGAAGGATGGCGAAGCCAAGGACCTGAACCTCGTCGTCCGGGCCGACGTCCAGGGCAGCGTGGAGGCGGTCAAGCAGTCGCTGACCAAGCTGTCGAACGACGAGGTCCGCGTCAACGTGGTCCACGGCGGCGTCGGAGCCATCACCGAATCCGACGTGCGGCTCGCGGAAGTCGCCAACGCCATCATCATCGCCTTCAACGTCCGTCCCTCCGCGAACGTCGCGGACCTGGCGAAGGACGCCGGCGTGGATATCCGCATGTACCGCGTCATCTACAACGCCATCGAGGACATCGAGTCGGCCATGAAGGGCATGCTCGCCCCCACGTTCAAGGAGAACGTCCTCGGACACGCCGCCGTGCGCCAGACCTTCAAGGTGTCCGGCGTCGGCACGATCGCCGGCTGCATGGTCACCGACGGCAAGATGGTCCGGACCAGCGAAGTGCGCATCGTGCGCGACGGGGTCGTGGTGCACGAAGGCAAGCTCGCTTCGCTCAAGCGCTTCAAGGACGATGCCCGCGAAGTCCTGGCCGGCTTCGAGTGCGGCCTGTCGATTTCAGGCTTCAACGACCTGAAGGAGAACGACATCGTCGAGGCCTTCGAGATGAAGCAGGTCGAAAGGGGCTGACCATATGGAGAGATCCGACCGGGTCGGCGAAGAGGTGCGCGACGTCGTCGCGTCCCTTCTCCGCGACAGCGTCAAGGACCCGCGCCTGCCCGCGATGGTGTCGGTCGTCGATGTCGAGATGTCCCGCGACCTCTCGCACGCCAAGATCTTCATCAGCGTGATGGGGGACGACGCGGCCAAGAAGGATGCCGCTGCGGCGCTGAAGAGCGCCGCCGGCTTCCTCCGCCGGGAAGTGGCTTCGCGCATCCGGCTGCGCATCGCACCGGAACTCCGCTTCGTGATCGACGACTCGATCGAGCGCGGGTTCCGGCTCGCGAAACTGATCGACGAAGTGAACAAGGGGCAGCGTCCAGCCAAGGACGAATAGGCTCCGGACCCACGAGGTACCCCGATGCCGGTTCCCGTCCCCGCCACGATCGTCGACTCCCTCATGGCTCCTTCCGGCCGTCTCGACGGCGTGGTCGTCTATCCGCACATCGGGGCGGACGGAGACGCCCTGGGGGCGAGCTTCGGACTGGCAGCCGCTCTGAGCCGGATCGGCGTCCGCTCCCTGGTCGTCCTCGAGGAGGCACCGACCGCACCGTTCGGGTTCCTGCCCGGCGCCGACCGCGCCCTCGTCCGGCCGGACCCTGCCGACCCCGCCATCCCGGCCTTCCAGTCCGTCGCGATCGCCCTCGACTGCGAAGGTCCGCAGCGTCTCGGTTCTCGGGCGCCGTTCTTCTCGTCCGCTCCGGTGCGCATCGTCGTCGACCACCACCCGCCGGCACCCGGCGTCGAGACCCCCGCCGATGGCGTCCTCCGCTACATCGACCCGGCGGCTTCCTCCTGCGGTGAACTCGTGCACCGCGTCCTTGCGGCCATCGGCTCAAGGACGGGGACCGACCTCCTCGACGCCGATTCGGCGCAATGCCTCATGACCGCGCTTCTGGCCGACACCGGAGGCTTCCGCTTCGCCAACGCCAACGCGGATTCCTTCCTGGCCGCCGCCGACTACGTGTCGCACGGCGCCGACGTCCGCTCCCTCTCCCAGCGCATCTTCGACGCCACGACGCCCGGACGTCTCCGCATCACGGGCCGCGCCTTCACGGACGCGCGCTTCGACTGCGGCGGGCGGATCGCGACCTTCGCGGCGCCGGCATCCCTGTTCGAGGAGTGCGGCGCCCTGGAGAGCGACCTGGACGGCATCACCGGACGTCTGCGCGACGTCTTCGGCGTCGAGGTCGCCTTCGTCCTCCGGGAACGTTCCGAAGGCGGCGGCATCCGCGTGAACGCCCGCAGCGGCGCAGGCTTCGATTCTTCCCTCTTCGCGCGCGGTTTCGGCGGCGGCGGGCACACCCGCGCCTCCGGATTCACGGTCGAGGCGACTCTGGCGGAAGCACGGACGCTCGTGCTGGCCGAAGCCAGGAAGGTGCTCGGATGCGCGGAAACGGATTGACCGTGCGGGGCGGAATCCTCGTGGTCCGAAAGCCCATCGGCTCGACCTCCTTCGCCTGCGTGGCCCGCGTCCGGCGCGCTCTGGGCGTCCAGCGCGTCGGTCACTGCGGCACGCTCGACCCCTTCGCCGAAGGGGTCCTTCCCGTGGTGCTCGGCCGCGCGACGGGGCTCGTTCGGTATATGGAAGGCTATGACAAGGAGTACCGCGTCACGGTCCGATTCGGCATCGAGACGGATACCCAGGACCGGACCGGCACCCGCACCGGCGGGCGGGAGCCCTCCCCCGGGGAATGCGCGGAGTGGTGCGCCGACGGCGCCGTCCGGATGCGCGCCCTCGTCGACGGGCTCGTCGGCGAACGCATGCAGACGCCACCGATGTATT
>CAXNDY010000238.1:0-3273 GCA_964201095.1 Saccharofermentanales bacterium | reverse complement strand
ATTCCTTGCGGGTCTCAGCTGGGTCCTGTGCAGCTACGTCATCTATTTCGGCAATTCGTGGGTCGTCTATACCGCGCTCGCAGCCTGGTTGCCGTTCCTCCTGGCCGGCGCCGCACGGATGCTCCGGAAACCGGGACCTGCGCCGACAGCCCTCCTCGTCGCGACGGGCACGATGCTCTTCCTCGTGGGGTATCCCCAGAACTTCCTCTACGGCATCCTGTTCGAGATCCTTTTCCTGCTGCTCCTCGCCGCCTCCGGATATGCCGGGGAGGCCGGGCGCCTGCGCGCATTGAAACGCACTCTGCCTTGGTACGGGCTCGTCTTCGCGGCCACGACCATCGCCTGCGCGCCGTTGCTGCTCCCGATGCTGGAGCAGATGTCCATCTCCGCCAGCCGCAGCGCCGTGCTGCCCTACGCTTCGTTCATTCAGGGCGGCGCCATCGTGAAGGACGTCGTGAAGGGTCTCACCGACCCCTTCACCCAGGGGGTGTCCCTCAACAGCGCGCAGCTGTACTCCTTCGTCGGACGGCCGTTGCTGGTCCTGGCCGCGATCGCGTCGTTCCTCGGTGCCGTACGTCTCGCCCGCATTCTCGCACCGCGCACTTTCGTCCCCGAATCCGCTGCCGAAGCCGCCGAAGGGCGGCCGCTCCTCTCCATCTGGATCGCTTCGGTGCCCCTGGGCATCTTCGGCTTCCTCTGGGCCACCAATACGTGGATCGCGCCCCTGCTGTACATGGTGCCCATCCTGAACCGCTTCCGGTGGCCATCCCGGCTTCTGGTCTTCTTCCTCTTCTTCCTGATCCTGTTGGGTGCGGCCGGCCTGCAGGTCCTGATCGACCGCGCGGATTTCCATGACGCCAGGGAGGCGGACGGAAAGACGCTTCGCGGGCGGATTGCCTGGCCACGGCTCGTGGCGGTGGGAAGCATCCTGCTGATTCTCGGTCTGCAGGTCTACGACCTGTCGCACCTCTATCTGGATTATCCCAGGAAGGTGCTGAAGACCATGAGCGAGCCGCTGCCGCTGTCCGAGCCCTTTGCCGCCACGATCGGCAACGAGCGGTTGGCCTCGGTCGGCTTCGACGTCGGCACCGCGTGGTCCGCGCGGACGCTTGGCTACAACTATGCCGCGCAGTGGGGGCTATACCACTTCGCCGGCTACGAGACCTTCGTGTCGGAAAACAACGCATCCCATACGATGGGTCTCAACTACGACGCGATGCTGGCCCGGAACGGAGGTTCGGCGGCGGACGTCCCCTCCGACGTTCTCGACAAGCTCCGGGCGTGGGGCGTGCGCTGGTACGTCGTGCCCGCCGGGGAGCCCTCCGCCTGGCTGGCATCGATGGAAGCCACCAGGTCCGACGAGTACCGGGTCCTGTATCGGGACGACCTTGCGGTGCCGATGGCGTTCGTGCAGGAGGGTACGGAGGCAGTCGCGGACGGCGTCGACCTGGAGATCGGGACCAACGCGCTGACCGTCCGCACCGATCGCGCGACGGCGTCGACCGTGGTCGTGGCGTTCCTCGCGAACCCAGGCTTCTCGCTTACGGTCGACGGGGTCGCGCAGTCCCTCGGGAGCGACGAATACGGCCGGATGACCTACGAGGCCGCCGCTGGAAGGCACATCGCACGGATCTCGTACCGCAACCGCAACTTCGAGCGCGGGCTCTGGATCCTGCTGATCGGCGCGCTGGGTCTGGGAGCCGTGGTTCTGGCGCAGCGTGGAAGAAGGCTGCGCCAGGCCATACGAACGGGCCCCCCAGAGACGAAAGGCTAGAACAGGTTCAGCTGGATCGCTCCGAGCTGGATCAGCCAGCACAGCACGACCATGATGACGGCGGACATCACGCCACCGAGGAAGACGCAGAGGAACGACTTCTTGAAGTCGAAGCCGAGGAAGGAAGCCACCATGCTTCCGGTCCAGAGCCCCGTTCCGGGAAGCGGGATGCCTACGAAGATGATGAGGCCGATCTCGGCGTACTTCTCGACCTTCTTCGCATTCTTCTGGACCTTGTTCTCGAGGAAGTTCGAGAACCAGTCGAGCCAGCGGACCTTCTTGATATGGCGGAGGAACCGCTCGAAGAACAGCAGCAGCAGCGGGACCGGAAGGCAGGTGCCGAACAGGGCCAGCAGGCCGGTCCAGATGGGATCCATGCCGTATTTCAGGATGCCGAGCGGAATCGTGGCGCGCATCTCCGTGACGGGAATCGCCGAGGCGAGGATGACGACGAGTTCGTGCCCATCGCCGAAGAGCTTCGCGAAGAAATCGATGACGGTCTGGCCCATTCCTATTGGTCCTCCCTAGAATCCGAGCCCGGTGAGCCAGGCTGTGCAGAGGTCCGTCCACCCGGAGACGGGCGGGACCGTGTCGGTGAACGGGACGCCGTGGTCGCCGTGGGGGAAGATGTGCATTTCGAAGCGCTGTCCGGCTGCGGCGAGAGCGCCGGCGACGAGGAGTGGATTCGCCACCGGGACGACGGGGTCGTCCGCCGTGTGCCAGAGGAAGACCGGCGGTGTGTCGGCATCGGCATGGAGTTCGCACGACAGCGCATCGACGAGGCTGGAATCCGGGTCGAGTCCGAGGAGATTCAGGCGGGAGCCGGCGTGGGTCATCTCTCCCATCGTGAGCACGGGGTAGCACAGGACGGCGGCGTCGGGGCGCGCGGCTTCGGCCTCGGGCCCGTAGACGGCCTCGTGCATCCCGGGAACCGCCCCGCGACAGAGGGTCGCGGAACCTGCGACGTGGCCGCCGGCGGAGAAGCCGAGGATGCCGATGCGGTCGGGACGGAAGCCGAGTCGGGGAGCCAGGCCACGCGCGGTCCGGATGGCGCGGCGCGCGTCCGATAGCGGGGCGGGGTGGCCGTCCGGGGCGAAACGGTACTCGAGGACGAAGGCGTGGATGCCGTGGGCGTTGAGCAGAAGCGCGACGGGCTCGCCTTCATGGGGTGCGCGGAAGAAGTATCCGCCGCCGGGGCATACGATCACGGCCCCGCGGGACGGTCCGGCGGACGCTTCCGCGGACGAATCCGCAGGGTACCATACGAGTTGGGGGATGCAGGACCGGAAGGTTCCGAATCGGGCCGTATCGGCTCGTTCCGCTTCGGTCCAGAGAGGGAAGGAGATCCGGGGTTCATCGGCCATGGGTGCGCCCTCCATTTCTCCCATGCTATCACAACCCCGGCGGGAAGTCCCTGTTGCATTCTCCCTGCCGACTTCATAAGATGGATTCACGAAGTGGCGGAGAGCCGGAACACCCGCGGCAGCCAGGAGGCACCT
>CAXNDY010000237.1:0-3281 GCA_964201095.1 Saccharofermentanales bacterium | reverse complement strand
AGGGACGGGCTCGAGGGGACGTACATGCGGTGCCTCCTAACGGTGCTTCTGGCGGTAGTCGGTCGGGCTCATTCCCGTGTGCTTGCGGAAGAGCTGGGAGAAATACGCGGGGTCGTCGATGCCGACCTTGGTGGCGACCTCGTAGCTCTTGAGGTCGGTCGTCTTGAGAAGCTGACACGCCTGGTTCAGGCGGATGGTCTTCAGGACGTCCACGAGGGTCTGTCCGGTCTCCCGGTGGAACAGGCGGGACAGGTAGCTGGGGCTGACATGGACGTGGTCGGCGATCTGGTTGAGGCTGATCCTCTCGGCGAAGTGGGCGCGGAGGTAGGCTTCGGACTTGAGGATGATCGAGTTGGAGTGCAGGTCGTCGTTGTGCTGCAGTTCGGCGGTGCGCTCGATCAGGGGCTTCAGGATGTCGAACAGGGCCGGAAGCGTGCCGGCTTCGAGGATCCGGCTGTAGTGCTTGCGCTGCTCGCCGTTCCCCTTGTGGGTCTTCAGTCGGTCGTCGGTCGCGAGGTTCGTGCACAGCGAAGCCAGGAGGATGCAGACGTCCTTCTCGTCCTCGAGCGCGTAATGGCACTCGCGGAAGGAGTCGAACAACTGGACGAGTTTGGCGGTCGCGGAATCGCCTTCGCCGATGCGCACGCTGCCCATGATGGACTCGACGGCGGACTGGGCTTCGGCCATGTCCAGCGGGCACGGCGATTCGGCGCGCGGCAGGTGGACCGCGTGCGAGTCGTGGGCGAACGCACCGACGGTGAGCGCGTCGGCGGCTTCGCTGAAGGCGGCGGCGATCTCGGAGGTGCGGCTGTGGCAACGGCTCAGTCCGATGGACAGCCGGATGCGGAGGAACGTCTCGGCAAGCTTGACCATCTCCTCGCTGCGGTCGATGGCGGTCTGGAGTGGGTCGACCTGGTCGTCCGGGAACGAGGAGACGACGGCGACCTGGTCGGACCGGAGCGGGACGAGGAAGGTGCCGGGCGAAGGAAAGGACTCCCCGACCAGCTTCAGGAATTCCGGAACGTCGAAACCCTTCCCCACATCCTCGGAGGGTGGGCGACGCGCATCGGGCGATTCACCGGCCGGCGCCGCTTCGACGAGCAGCAGATAGAACTGGTTGAGCTGGCGGTCCAGGTCGGCCGACAGGACGGGGTCCGAGCCGGCGCGGCCGGAGATGAGGCTCCGGAGACAGTCGTCCAACTGCTGGCGGTTGTTCAGGGAGGTGTGCCCTGCAAGCGACAGCTCGATGCGGCGACGCTCCTCGTCCTTCTCGATGAGGTCCCGGGCCTTCGCCAGGGCCTCCATCACGAGCGGCTTCTGCGTGGGCTTCAGCAGGAAGTCGACGACGTTGTAGTGGATGGCCTGCTGGGCATACTGGAAGTCGGCGTGTCCGGTCAGCAGGATCACCTTGATCCACGGGTATTCGGCGGCGATGTCCCGGACGAGCTCGAGGCCGCTCCGCCCCGGCATGCGGATGTCGGAGATCACGATGTCGGGACGGGTCGTCGCGAGGTTGTTCCAGGCGTCGTCGCCGTCGACGGCGCCATAGACGACGTCGCACTGAGCGGCCGACCAGTCGATGAACTGCATCAGCCCCTTGCGGATCACGGGTTCGTCGTCGACGATCATGACACGGGTGTTCGGCATGCGCTAGACCTCCGGAATCGTTTCGATGGGAGTCGGAGCGGTCTTCACCTTCGGCAGGGTGACGGTGACGGTGGTGCCCTGCCCAGGTCTGGAGTCGACCCGGATGCCGTACTCCGGGCCATAGAGGAGTCGGATGCGTCGGTGCGAGTTGACGATGCCGATGCTGGTGTGGTCGTTCTCTATGCGCACCCGGTTGGCAGGAGCGTCCAGGTGGAGGGTCGAGGCATCGAAGCCGACGCCGTCGTCCGAAACCTCGAAGTAGAGCCGTTCCCCTTCGTCCCAGATGCGGATGCGGAGGTGGCCCTGGCCCTTCTTCGGCTCGAGCCCGTGGATGAAGGCATTCTCCACCATCGGCATGATCGAGAGCTTCGTGATGTAGAGGTCGAGCAGGGCGTCGTCGGAGATGTCGATGTCGACCTGGATGCGGTCCTCGAAGCGGATCTTCTGCAGGTCGAGGTAGAAGCGGATGTAGCGGAGCTCATCGGCGACGGTGATGGTCTCGCTGCCGCTCCAGGAAAGGTTGGAGCGGAGCAGTTGCCCGAGGGATGCGACCATGGTCTGGATCACCGTATCGTCGTTGAGACTGGCCTGCCAGCCGATGGTCTCGAGGACGTTGAAGAGGAAGTGCGGGTTGACCTGCGACTGCAGCGCTTGGATCTCGGATTCGCGGAGCAGGAGCTGCTTTTCGTACACCTCGTTGATGAGGTGGTCGATCTCCCCGGCCAGACTGTTGAACCCATCGGCGAGTTCGTCGAACTCCCGGCTGTTCTGGCGGGGGATGCGCACTGCGAAGTGGCTGCTGCGGAAGGACTGGAGGCTGTCCATGACGGTCCGGATCGGCCGGAAGACGCGCCGGGAGAGGGCGAAGGTCAGGAACAGACAGACGATCAGGAGCGCGGCCAGGAACTCGAGGAAGGTCACCCGGGCTTTGTCGAGCGACGCGAAGACCTCCGCCTTGGGCACGGCGACGAGGGAATACAGGTCGTAGTCCGCGAGTTGCGTGACCGTCGCGAGGTAGACCCTGCCGTCGAGGGTCGTTTCGACCGTCCCCACGGAGCTGCGCAGGTCGAAGAGTCCGCGGTCGACGGAGATGCCGATCTGTGCAGGGTCGGAGTGCGAGAAGATGGTGCCGGAGTCGTCGAAGGTCAGCATGATGCTGCCTTCGTATTTGATCGTGTCGACGCTTTCGATGAACTTCGCCGGGTCGATCTCGAGGAACATCCTTCCGAGGTTGACAGTAGTGTTGATGTCGTTGATGTTCCGGAAGAAGTAGATCTTGTTCTCGCCGCCGTGCGGTGGAATCAGGTACTTGTCCGCGACGAGCCCGTCCGTCGTGCGGTAGAGGTCGTCGATGATGGCGGCGGTCGACGCGGAGTCGAAATAGGCTTCCGGGATGCTGTAGTAGACCTTGTCGCTGCGGCAGATGAAGATGCGCTCGACGAGCTTGTCGTCCCAGGAACGGTTGAAGAAGAGCTGGTACTGGAGCAGCTGGGCCATCTGCGAGGCGCGCTGGGACGTCGGCAGGTCGTCGCGCAGCAGGAGGGCGCGGATGTCGCGGTTGGCGATCAGCGTCATGCTCGTGGAATCGATGCTGGAGTAGTGGTTCTCGAGATTCTGGTTGACGGTCGTCATGT
>CAXNDY010000236.1:0-3284 GCA_964201095.1 Saccharofermentanales bacterium | reverse complement strand
ATCCCCTGGAGGACCTGGATGATGTCGCCGGTCAGCGAGCTGATGCCGATCTCCCCGACGCGGCCGTACCGCTGTTCCTGGAACAGGGTGGGCAATACGACTTCCCTGCTGATCATCCCGCCGCCGACGACGAGTACGTCCGGTCTCTCTGGTGTGCTCATGTCTGGTCCCTCTTTCCCGTTGTTTCCGGTCATAGCAATCGATTACTATCACAGGCAAATAAAAAAGCGCCCGTGCGACTACCGTTGTTATACCATATCCCACGGCCAAGTTGAAGACCCGCAGATCCCTGCGGGTCTTCGACGAGGGTCGTGGAGGCGCGCGCTAGCCCATCAACCGCTTTTCGCCCTGTAGCGCCACGATGGGGCCGATGTCCTGCGTGACCTCCAGCGTACCGAGGTATTCGCCGCCGTCGCTGCGCACCGCGAAGTAGCGGATGTAGACGAACTTCGGGCCCATGCGGATCCAGAAGTCCTCGTGGTCCTTCTCGCCGCTCTTGAAGCTGTCGAGGATCCTCTCGACGACGTGCACGCTCTGCGGCGGGTGGCAGTTGGCCACGTCCCGGCCGAGGATGGAGACGGTCCGCTCGAAGACGCGGTCCCTGCCCTGGGAGAAGTACTTGACCTTGTCATCCTTGTCGACGAAGGTCATGTCGAGCGGAAGCGTGTCGAGGATCTTCACGATCTCCTTCGGCATCAGCGACCCGGAGGGCATGACCAGGGTCCCGAAGACGGGTGGGTGGGCAGGCTGCGCGCTCTCGCCATCCGTGGGTGCCGTGGGCACGGAGGAGGCGGGGGCTACGACGAGGGCGCTCCACTGGGGGATCCTCTCGAGCAGGCAATAGCCGAATTCCGCGCTTTCCCGGGCGATGCTCTTCCACTCGTTCTCATCGAGCTTCTCGAGGATCATGGGCAGGAGGATGTTCTCCTCCTTGTAGATCATTTCGCGGATGCGTTCGACGGCCAGTTCGACCTTCGTCCGGATGAGATCCGCCGGGTCGCCGTCCACGGACAGCCGCGCTTCCTTGACCAGACCCCGGATCTCGTCGTCCACGCCCCACATGACCTTGGGCGGGGCCGTGATGCCCTTCTTCTCGATGCGGGGAAAGAGCAGGTTCTCCTTCTTCTTGAAGTGGATGTCCACCTGAGCCAGCCGAACGAGGTCGCCGATCAGGAGGGGCATCGCCTCGGGGTCGCCGTGGTCGAGCCAGCGCTCGAGGTGGGGCAGGAGGCTTCCGTCGATGAGCCTCTCCAGCGCCCGGTTCTCGGCCTTGAGGAGTTGCACGGGGTGGCCGGGCACGGAGGACGCGTCCAACGGTGCGCGATGGATCTCCGCTATGGAGCCCTTGAAGACGGCGGCGTGGACGTCGCAGAGCCGCTGCACTTCCGACACGGGCATGCCTTCGCTGATCAGGGTCTGTTCGACGTCGGCGATCTCCGACGCGGAGACGCCGCCGAAGGTCCGCTGGAATTCCTCCTTGACCTCGTCGACGCTCTTCCCGTCATGGAGCTGGCCGATGAGGGCTTTCAAGACGTCGCGGCGCTGTTCTCCGTTGTTGATGAGTTCGCTCATTCCATGATCTCCTTGTCGTTCACGACGGTGTAACCGTCCTCTTCAAAGGTGCGTACGATGGTGCCCAGGTCGATCTTCTTCGCTCTCGCCCCCATCGGCAGGGTCATGAACCGACCCACGGTGCCGAGCATGCCGGGCAGTGCGATCTCCTTGAACCCGAGGGACTCGAGCAGTCCTACGGCCTCCGGGTAGCGCGTGCAGATCTCGTGGACCGTCGCGGTCAGGTCCAGGACCTTCCTATCGCCGATCTCCATGTCCATGAGGTGCGCCGCCTTCCGGTCAGACGCCCTGAAGGAGGATGTTGTTCTCGAGGTGGATGTGCTGGAACAGGTCCGCCTCCATGGTCTCGAGCTCCTTCAGAAGGCGGCGGTAGGTCGGGCAGGCATCTTCCGGCGCGACATAGTCGTGGTTGAGGCGGCGCAGCGTGCGCAGCATTTCGCCGACCGCGGTGTGCTCGTCCCGGAGGGTCTGGGCCAGCGCACGCGTCGCGTCATCGGGGGTTCCGCGGCTCAGGGCGGGAAACAGGAGCACTTCCTCCTTGACGAGGTGCTGCTCGAGGTCGGTTCGCACCTGTCCGAAGACGCCATGCACCTGGAAGAGCTCGGAGTGGTGCTGACCGTGGGCCCGAAGGACGATGGCGAGCCGCTCGGAGATCTCCGGCAGGGCTTCCTTGATGTAGGCGTGGTGCCTGGCTTCGATATGTTCCATCAATGCGTCGGTGGACAGCGTCCGGAAATCCGAGGTCCCGGCGAGGGTCTCCACGCGCAGCACGGCGGCATCGAGGGCGGCGTCGAGGGCAGCGGTGTCGATGGGCCGGTCCGTCGCCGCGTCCGCGAGAATCGCCTCCGAAAGAAGGCGGCTTCCGCCGCAGCAGAAGTCGATGCCGCTCTGGCTGAAGATCCGGGCGGCTTCTGGGATTTCGACGACGATTCCGCCGACGGTCCGATCCATCCAGTGATTGTCCATGTCGCACCTCCTGTGGGGCCAAAGGTCATTCCTATGGCTTCATCCTACAGGGCGCGGTCGGGAAAGGATGTGATTCGAATCACATCAGCCCGCCAGTTCCTTCAGGGCCTCCATGTCGCGGATCAGCAGGTTGCGGGCGCCGACGGGCCGGAGAAGGCCCTCGTCCTCGAGCAGGCCGAGCTTCCGGCTCACGGTCTCGCGGGCGATGCCGATGTAGTTGGCGAATCCCTCGCGGCTGAGCGGCATGCGGATCAGGATGCCGTCGTCCTGCTTCGTGCCGTATTTGCCGGCGAGTTCCAGCAGCACGGCGCCGATGCGCGACTCGAGACTGCGCACGCCCATGTTGCGCACGGCGTTCTCGAGGTGGCTCATGCGCCATCCGAGCTCGCCGATGATCTTCATCCCGATGTCCGGATTGGCTTCGAGCAGCTCCTGGAAGTCCTTCTTGTAGAGGAGGCACAGCTCCACGGGCTCGAGCGCGGAGACGGTGTAGAGCGAAGGGCGGTCGAACAGGAGGTTCTGCTCGCCGAAGAAGTCGCCTTCCGAAAAGACGTACAGGATCTGCTCCCGGCCGTCCGCCGTGACGCGCGCCGCCTTGGCGCTGCCTTCGTTCAGGATCGCGACGTAGTCGGGGTGGCTCCCCTCCTCGAGGATGACCGCGCCCTTCTCGAAGACGAGATGCACCGTCTTCCCTGCGATCTTCTCGAGCTGGTCCAGCTGTAGGGACGCGAAGATGGGGATGCCGT
>CAXNDY010000235.1:0-3286 GCA_964201095.1 Saccharofermentanales bacterium | reverse complement strand
GCGTCTTGGTCTCCGCGACGGCGTCGACGACCTCCATGCGCTCGCGGAAGAGCCGGACCAGCTGGTCGTCGATGGCGTCGATGCGTTCGCGCAGGCCGTCGAGGTCGGTCATCGGCCGTCCCCCGCCGCCGAGACGACACGGACGAGGGCGAGAAGGCCGAGTCGGTAGCTCTCGAGCCCGAAGCCGGCGACCTGTCCGCGGCAGACCGCGGCCAACAGGGACTTCTGCCGGAACTCCTCCCGGGCGTGGATGTTGGAGATGTGGGCCTCGACGACGGGAAGCCCGCAGCAGGCCACGGCGTCGCGCAGGGCGAGGCTGGTGTGCGTGTACGCGCCGGGGTTGAAGAGGATGCCGTCGACGCGCCCCGTGGCGGCCTGGATCGCGTCGATCAGGGCGCCTTCGTGGTTCGACTGGAAGAATTCGACTTCGCAGCCGGAGGCTTCGGCATCCGACTTCAGGGCGGTCTCCACGTCGGCCAGGGTGAAGGAGCCGTAGTGCTCCTTTTCCCGCTGTCCCAGCAGGTTCAGGTTGGGTCCGTTCAGGACGAGGAACCTCTTCATGCCGTTCTCCTCCCCTATCAGTATTTCCCCTGCAGGACCATGACGTCAAGCAGGGCGATGGCGGCGGCGGCCTCGACGACCGGCACCGCGCGGGGGACGATGCACGGGTCGTGCCGCCCCTTGATCACGAGCGTCTCCTCGGTGCCCTTCTCGAGGTCCACGGTCCGCTGGGCCTGCGCGATGGAAGCCGTCGGCTTCACGACCACGCGGAACACGATGGGCATGCCGTTGGAGATGCCGCCGTCGACGCCGCCGTTGTGGTTGGTCGCCGTGTGGATGGCGCCGTTGTCGAACACGAGGGGGTCGTTGTTCTCGGAACCCCTGCGGCCGGCGATGCGGAAGCCGTCGCCGAATTCGACGCCCTTGACGGCGGGGATGGAGAGTACCATCGCACCGATCCGGGACTCGATGCCGCCGAAGATCGGGTCTCCGAATCCGGGCGGGACGTTGACGATGCCGCATTCCACGATGCCGCCGACCGAGTCGAGCGCACGGCGGGCCTCCTCGATGCAGGCCTTCATCCCTTCTCCGGACTCGTCGGAGATCACGGGGAACTCCCTTCGGACGAGGTGGTGGAGGAACTCGCGGTCCAGCCGGACGGACTCGAACCCGGTGTCGCGCACTCCGCCGATCTCCAGCGCGTGGGCGCCGACGAAGATGTCGTGGCGCTGCAGGACCTGCAGGCAGACGGCGCCGGCGAAGACGATGGGCGCGGTGAGGCGCCCGGAGAAGTGTCCTCCGCCGCGCGGGTCCTCGAACCCGCCGTAGCGGATCTTGCCCGTATAGTCGGCATGGCTCGGGCGGGGTTTCGAGCGGAGCTCTTCGTAGTCCGTGGAGCGCGTATTGAAGTTCTGGATCATGGCGCACAAGGGGGTTCCCGTCGTATATCCGCGGTAGACCCCCGACTGGATCTCGGCTACGTCGCCTTCCCTACGCGCGGACGTCCACAGCGCCTGGCCCGGGGCGCGCCGGAGCATGTGCGCGGAGATGGCGTCCGTGTCGATGGGGATGCCCGACGGCAGCCCGTCGATGACGACGCCGACCGACCGGCCGTGCGACTCCCCGAAGATGGAGATCCGGACCCGTTCACCGAAGATCGACCCCATGGATATCGCCTCCCAGTCTCTGCATCTCTCGGAAGAAGGTCGGATAGGACTTCTCCACGCTGTTCCACCCCTTGATCGAGACGCCTGTCCGGCTGCGCAGGGCGGCCACGGCCAGGGCCATCGCGATGCGATGGTCGTTCCAGGCGTCGGCCTCTCCGCCTTCGAAGAGGGGCTCGCCGGGCCGTGCCCCTAGTCCTCGGACCCAGAGACCGTCCTCCGTCGCCACGACCTCGGAGCCGATGCGGGACAGGGCGTCGGCGGTCGAGGCGAGGCGGTCGCTTTCCTTCAGACGGAGCCGGGAAGCGTTGACGATGCGGACGTTGCGCGCGCAGGCCGTGGCTGCGACCGCCAGGATGGGAACCAGGTCGGGGTTCTGGGCGGCGTCGAGGACGACCTCCTCGCCTTCGGGCCTTTCTCCGGCCGCGGCCAGCCGCGCGAGCAGCGGTCGGATCTCCCGGTCGCCCTGGGCGGAGTCCGGCGAAAGCCCCGTCACCGCGAGGTCCGAGCCGAGGGCGTTCGCCGTCAGCCAGAAGGCGGCCTGGGAGTAGTCCCCTTCCACGGAATAGTCGACCGCCTTGTATCGCTGATTGCCGGGGATGCGGAACTCCAGCCCCGATGCGTCCCGTTCGATGCGGACCCCGAAGGCCTCCAGGACCTGGATCGTCAATTCGACATAGGGCGCGGACTCGAGCGCACCGTCGATGCGGACCGTCGAATCCCCGGGGAGAAGCGGCAGTGCAAGCAGCATGCCGGTCACGTATTGCGAGCTCACGCCACCGGGAATTCGGAAGTCCCCGGGGAGGAGCCGGCCGCAGATGCCGAGCGGAAGTCCCCCTTTGGGCGGGGGAGACAGCATCACGCCGCGTCCGGCGAGGATGGAGAGGTACTCGCCGATCGGGCGCTCGGGAAGACGCCCCTGGCCGACGAAGACCGCCGAGCGGCCCAGCGCGCCGACCAGCGGAACAAGGAAGCGCAGGGTGGAGCCGGACTCCCCGCAGTCGAGGACGGTCGGTTCGGGGACCCCCACGAGGAATTGGCGTTCCCGGAGGGACCCGGCGCGGAAGCGCCCCAACGACGCGAGGCAATCGATCGTGGCGGCGACATCGCGCGAGCTGGACGCGTCGACATTCTTCACGAGGCCGACGTCGCCCGCGAGCCATGCGCAGAAGAGCGCCCGGTGGGCGAGGCTCTTCGAGGGCGGCGCTTCGACGGTGCCTGCCAGGCGTCCCGGCATCACGCGCAGCGATTCATCCAAGGACAGCCACCTCCTTCAGCAGCGAGACGAGTTCCGAAAGAGGGAGCGGGTGCAGCGCGGCTTCTCCGATCTTCTCGAGGAAGACGAAGTGGACGCGGCCGGACAGACGCTTCTTGTCGGTCGCCATGGCCTCGCCCACGGCATCGGAGTCCAGAGCGGCGCGGATGGGAAGTCCCTGACGCACGAGAACGGATTCGATCCGCTCCGCCGTGCCATGCGGCGTCACGCCCAGGCGCTCGCCGATCCGGACCGCCGCCGCCATGCCCACCGCGACGGACTCCCCGTGCGAAAGTGCGAAGCCGGAGACCTTCTCGACGGCGTGGCCGACGGTGTGGCCGAAGTTGAGCATCATCCGCTCGCCGGT
>CAXNDY010000234.1:0-3290 GCA_964201095.1 Saccharofermentanales bacterium | reverse complement strand
ACCCCGGTTGCCTCGATGCGATGTTCGATGCGCTGGAGAAAGGCCGGAAGGCCGAGACCGACTGCGCCGACAATCTCCACAGCATGGAGATGGTGATCGGAGCCATCCGGAGCGCGCGGGAAAAGCGGCGCGTGGAGATAGGTGTTTACTATTGAGGCGAACCGCCCTAGAATCGTGTAAAGAGACTAGGGGGGGGCGAGCACGATGGATTCCGCTGACTGGGACGAGAGGACGAGGGAACTTCGCGAGGAAGTCCTCCGACTGAAGAAGGAAAAGGGTGCCGTTCTGGTCGCGCACAACTACCAGCGCGACGAAGTGCAGGAGGTCGCCGACCTCGTGGGCGACTCGCTGGCGCTGGCGCGGTTCTGCGCGGCGTCGCCGTCGGAGCTGATCGTCTTCTGCGGCGTGCACTTCATGGCCGAGAGTGCCAAGGTCATGTCCCCTGGGAAAACCGTCCTGCTGCCTGAGATCGACGCGGGCTGCCCGATGGCCGACATGGTCGACGAGTTCGCCCTGCGCGCCTGGAAGGCCGAACACCCCGGCGTCGCCGTCGTGGGCTACATCAACTCCTCCGCGGCGGTCAAGGCCGAATGCGACATCATCTGCACCTCCTCCAACGCCCTGGCCGTGGTCCGGTCGCTGGACGCGGCGGAGTACCTGTTCCTCCCGGACTGCAACCTCGGCCAGTACGTATCCGAACAGATCCCGGAGAAGAAGGCCCACCTGTGGGAGGGCTTCTGCATCACGCACCACCGGGTCCGTCCGGCGGACGTCGCGGCTGCGCGCGCCGCGCACCCCGACGCGCTGCTGCTCGCCCACCCCGAGACCCAGCCCGACATCTGGCGCCAGGCGGATTTCGTCGGCAGCACCAAGCAGATCATCGACTACGCCGCGGCGAGTCCGGCGCGCAAGTTCCTCATCGGCACCGAGATGGGCGTGATGTGGAAGCTCCGCAAGGACAACCCCGACAAGACGTTCTACCTGCTCGCCCCCGGGATGGTCTGCCCCAACATGAAGAAGATCACCCTGCGCAGCGTTCGGGATGCGCTCGCCGAGACGAAGTACCGCATCGAGGTCCCCGAAGACGTCGCCGCAGGCGCGCGACGCGCACTCGACAGGATGTTCGCCGTCCGGTGAAGCCGGCCCTGGCGGAGGAAGCGGAGCAGAATGGACTTCAGACAGCGCTATCTGGCCACGGGGGGCGCCCCGGCGAAGGTCGAGAGGCATGACGCCATCATCATCGGCAGCGGCGTGGCCGGTGTCTACACGGCCCTCAACGCGCCCGAGGCGCTCGACATCGTCATCGTGACCAAGGAGACGCTCGACATCAGCAACTCCTCGCTCGCCCAGGGGGGCATCGCCGTCTCGCTGGGCCGGGAGGACTCCCCGGAGCTCCACCTGCAGGACACGCTCTACGCCGGCGCGGGCCTGTGCGACGAGGACGTCGTGCGCGTGCTGGTCAACGAGGCGCGGCCCGTGATCCAGGACATCTGCACCCTCGGCGTCGACTTCGACTTGAAGGAGCAGCCCAACGCCGCCCCGCAGGGCGTCTCGCAGCTCGCGCTCAACCGCGAGGCCGCGCACAGCCAGAACCGCATCATCCACGCCGGCGACACGACCGGCAAGGAAGTCTGCGACAAGCTGACCTCCGTGATGCTGCGCCGCCCCCGCGTCAGCGTGCGCGAGCGCACCATCGTGCTGGACCTGCTGGTGCGCGACGGCGTCTGCTGCGGCGTCTCCGTCTACGACGAGGTCTCGGGCGAGATGCGCCTGCTGCTCGCCGACGTGGTCGTCTGCGCGACCGGCGGATACGGACAGCTCTACGCCGCCACGACCAACCCGGATGTCGCGACCGGTGACGGGGCCTGCTTCGCCTACCGCGCCGGAGCGGCGCTGATGGACCTCGAGTTCATCCAGTTCCACCCCACCGTCCTGTTCCACCCGCAGAATCGGACGTTCCTGATCTCCGAGGCCGTCCGCGGCGAGGGCGCCCTGCTGCGCAACCTCAAGGGCGAGCGGTTCATGCCGAAGTACCACGAGATGAACGAGCTCGCCCCCCGCGACGTCGTTTCGCGCTCCATCTTCTCCGAGATGAGCCGTGAAAGGGAAGACCACGTCTGGCTCGACATCACGGCCCGCACCCGCAAGGACCTGCAGGCCCGCTTCCCCAACATCTACCGCACCTGCCTCGGCTACGGCATCGACATGGCCAAGGACTACGTCCCCATCGCGCCGGCCGAGCACTACTGCATGGGCGGCATCCGCACCGACGTGTTCGGGCGCACCGGCATCCCCGGGTTCTACGCCTGCGGCGAGGCGGCCTGCAACGGCATCCACGGCGCGAACCGCCTGGCGAGCAACTCCCTGCTCGAAGGCCTCGTCTTCGGCCGGAGGATCGGCGAGGAGATGACCGAGGTCGTCAAGAACCGGAAGCACCGTCGGGACGACGCCGCGCATTTCACCAAGCTCCTCGACGTCCCGGACCTGCGGCCCGTCCTCTCCTGCGAAGAGGAGGAGACGCTGCGGACCCGGATGCGCCGGCTCATGACCGACAAGGTCGGCATCGTGCGCACCCGCGAAGGGCTGGAGGAGGCGAAGCGCTGGCTCGCCGAGACCGAGGCGCATCTCGAAGGGTTCCGCCCCGTCGGCGTCGCCGGCTTCGAACTCCGCAACCTCGTCTCGCTCGCCGGGCTGACCGTCCGGATGGCCCTTGCCCGCGAAGAGAGCCGCGGCGCGCACTTCCGCGAGGATTTCCCGCGCACCGACGACGCGCACTGGATCGTCCACCAGACCTGCTGCCTGACCGACGGCGCAGGCGAACCCACGAAGGAGTCGCGCCCATGATCGACCGGATCTACCTGGACCGCGTGATCGACAACGCCCTCGAGGAGGACATGCCGCTCGGCGACCTCACGACCGATGCGCTCGTCCCGGAGGATGCCGTCTGCCGGGCCGTCCTTATCGCGAAATCGTCCGTCGTGCTCGCCGGTCTCGGCGTGGCGCAGCGCGTCTTCGAGCGGATGGACCCGCAGGTCCGGTTCACCACGAACACCCGGGACGGGGAATGCCTGAAAGCCGGGGACCGCATCGCGGAGATCTCCGGCAACGCGCGCGCCGTCCTGAAGGCCGAGCGGACCGCCCTGAACCTGCTGCAGCGCATGTCCGGCATCGCGACGCGGACGGCCGAGTACGTCGCCCTCGTCGAAGGGACGAAGGCGCGCATCGTGGACACGCGCAAGACGGCGCCGGGCCTGCGGCGCATCGACAAGGCGGCCGTCGTCGCCGGTGGG
>CAXNDY010000233.1:0-3292 GCA_964201095.1 Saccharofermentanales bacterium | reverse complement strand
ACCGCGCGCACCGCGTGACGAAGGCGGATGTCGAGGAAGCCGACGTGGTGTTCGCGATGACCCGAGGTCACCGGGATGCCCTGTGCAGGCACTTCCCCGAGTTTTCCGCCAAGATCCGCACGATGCTTCCGGACCGCGATGTGGCCGACCCGATCGGTTGCGGACGGGACGCCTATGCCTTCACGCTCGATGTTCTGACCGACGCCGTGCTCCTCTGGATCGAGAGGGAAGCAGAATCCTGTTGACAGTGCGACGATAGCACTGATAGAATCATGAAGCGCCTCACGGGGAAACCCTTGGTCGCGTATCTGGTAATGGTCCATGGCGGTATAGCTCAGCTGGTTAGAGCGTTCGGTTCATACCCGAATTGTCGTTGGTTCGAATCCGACTACCGCTACCACCAGGCCCGTTGGTCAAGCGGTCAAGACACCGCCCTTTCACGGCGGGAACAGGAGTTCGATTCTCCTACGGGTCACCAGATTCCTCGGGTGTTTAGCTCAGCTGGTTAGAGCACGTGCTTCACACGCACGGGGTCACAGGTTCAAGTCCTGTAATACCCACCATATGCGGGATTAACTCAGTGGTAGAGTGTCACCTTGCCAAGGTGAAAGTCGCGAGTCCGAATCTCGTATCCCGCTCCAGCCCGTTGTCCGGCGTGCCGCAAGGTGCGCCGGACCCGTAACGGCACCATAGCCAAGAGGTAAGGCAGAGGTCTGCAAAACCTTTACGCCCCGGTTCAAATCCGGGTGGTGCCTCCAGGAACCGAGGACGGCCTCCGGAGACGGGGGCCGTCCTCTTTCGAACCCACCAGAGGAGGAGACCGATGCGTCGAACCGAATCCGTGATCCGCAAGGAGGCCGCAGGCCTGATGGAGTCCTACAACCGGGCTCTGGCGGACGCGTTCGACGCCTTCCTCGGCGCGGTCGAGAGCGAGGAGACCCTGCGCGAGCCGGATTTCGAGGAGAGCATGCGCAACAGCACGCTCAACGGACTCCAGGAATGGTTCGCCGCTCCCCGGGAGGACCTGGCCGGCCGCTCGCCTGGCCAGGCGATCGACGAGCTTGGGTCGGTCGGCGAGGCGGTCCTCTATTTCGAAGAAGCCTCCGTCCATTGCGACGACGTGATCCCCGACCTGTTGAAGGTGAAGCTGGGCTCCTTCGGGACCGCCTCCGCCGACGCCCTGATGACCCTCGCGCTGCAACCCTCGTGGGAGGCCGGACCCGAGACTTCCGGCCGCCCTGCGGCCCTCGCCATCGCGGGACGCGCGATCGAGCTGCTCGGCGAGTGGGAGACCCGGGAGGCGCTGGAGCTGTTCGCGGCGAAGTTCGAGAGCCTGTCGGAACCGGACGAGGGAATCGCGGAGGCCTTCCGCGCCTATTGCGTCTCCGTCGGTCCCGAGGCGGCGAAGGTCCTCGCCTCCTGCGTGGAGAAGGCAGCCCGGACTGAAGACGCGTCGCTCGATGGCCCCTACGACTACATGGTCATCGCCATCGCCGACATCGGCCGCAAGGCACCCGACGAGCGGCTGTTCCAGTGCCTGCGCTCGGCGTTCCGCAAGATGGAGCACAAGGCCGTGGGCGCGATCTGCCTCGGAGACTATGGCGACGGGCGGGCCGTTTCGACGCTGAAGGGCTTCCTGGACCGCTTCGAGGGACGCGTCGACCGGCAGACCTTCTACGAGGTGACCAACGCGATCCGACGTCTCGGCGGCGAACTGGCCGACGTCCGGAATCCCTTCGCCGCGGACGGCGAGAGACCGAGCTAGAAGAGTCGCGGCAGCGGCACCGTAGGAGCTTCGCGGTACCTTGGCTGCCGTAATCTTCAAGAGCGAGTAGAACCTCCGCCTTTCACGATGCCAGAAGGCATCGTACGTCGGAGGACTCGCTCTAGAAGAGTCGCGGCAGCGTATTGACACACCCCGAAGCTCCATAATATAATCGCCGTGCGCGCGGGATTAACTCAGTGGTAGAGTGTCACCTTGCCAAGGTGAAAGTCGCGAGTCCGAATCTCGTATCCCGCTCCACGAACCCCCTCTGGAAGGGCCGGATGAACGTCCGGCCCTTTCCCATGCCTCTCGCATGCGAAACCCCGCTATGCTACACTGGGAAGGATTCAAGGAGGCCAACCGACATGATTTCCGTCACCCTGGCGAGCATCATCCACGAATTCCATCTCGAAGTGGTCGTCCCCGGTCGGAACCCGGAAGAGATCCGGATCGGCATCGCCGACGTGACGCGTCCCGGGCTTCAGCTGGCGGGCTACTTCGACCATTTCGGCCCCGACCGCATCCAGGTCATCGGGAACATGGAGACCGCCTACCTCGACCGCCTGACCTCCCGCGAACGCCGCACGCGCCTGGACGCGCTCTTCGCGACCGGCATCCCGTGCCTGATCCTGACGCGCAACCACACCGTCTTCCCCGAGATGGAGGCGAGCGCCCGCAAGACGGGCGTACCGGTCCTTCGCTCGAAGAGCACGACGTCCGAGTTCATGAGTTCCCTGTCGAAGTTCCTGAACGTCGAGCTCGCCCCCCGGACCTCCCTGCACGGCGTGCTGATCGAAGTCTATGGCGAGGGTATCCTGATTCTCGGCGAGAGCGGCGTCGGCAAGTCCGAAACCGCCCTCGAGGTCGTGAAGCGCGGACATCGCCTGATCGCCGACGACCTGGTCGAGGTCCGCCGCGTCTCCGATACGACGCTTCTCGGCCGCGCTCCCGAAGTGATCCGCCACCTGATCGAGATCCGCGGCATCGGCATCCTGGATGTGAAGGAACTCTACGGCGTCTCTTCGGTCAAGATCCAGGAGAACATCAACTTCGTGATCAACCTCGAGATCTGGGACGAGAGCAAGCAGTACGACCGGGTCGGGCTGGTCGAGGAACACACCGACATCCTCGGCATCGACGTCCCCTCCATCACGATTCCCGTGCGACCGGGCCGCAACCTCGCCATCATCGTCGAAGTCGCCGCCATCAACTTCCGTCAGAAGCAGATGGGGTACAACGCTGCGAAGGCCCTGACCGAAAGGGTCTTCGGTCTCAAACCGTGACGGGCCGCACGTGTTCGACACTGCTCGCCACCGCCCTGGCCGCCCGGCTGGGTCCTGCCGCAGGCGACCGGCTCTTCCCCGACGAGCCCATGTCTTCCCATACGACCTTCCGTATCGGCGGACCGGCGGACCTGCTGCTGTCGCCGGCCTGTTCGGAGGAGATCGCCATCACGCTCCGATTCTGCCGTGAGAACGGACTGGCGTCGACGCTGCTCGGCAACGGCTCGAACGTCCTCGTGTCGGA
>CAXNDY010000232.1:0-3297 GCA_964201095.1 Saccharofermentanales bacterium | reverse complement strand
AGAAGGTGCGGCACGAAGACGACGTGGGGGAGGTCCTTGAACTGGCTTGCGAAGATGGACAGCGCCTCGGGGTTGCAGTCGATGCCGACGATCCGCACCGGGTCGTGAGGAGAAGCCGGCGGCTGCGTCCGAAGCCGGGTGGCGGCATGGTCCGCGACATAGGTGCCGCTGCCGTGGATGGATACGACGACGCCGAGGCGGAACAGTTCGGCGAAGGCCTTCTGCAGGGTTCCGCGGGCGATGCCGAGCTCGGAGGCCAGTTCGCGCTCTCCGGGTAGTCTTGTCCCCGGTGCCAGCGAACCGTCTCGGACCCGCGCCAGGACCCCCCGCACGATCTGGCGGTAGGCCGGGAGGTCCGACGACCGGTCGATGGACAGCGCTGGATTCAATCGTGCTCCTCTCCGGGTGGGTCCGGACCCCTGGGCAGGGAGATGGGTCGGCGGTTTCGAACTGGTATATACCTCTACTGTAAGTGGAATAAGCCTTGTTGTCAATCAGGTACCGCGGAGCTTCTAGAGCGAGTCGAAAGACGTACAGTGGCTTCTGCCACTGTGGCAGTCTTTCGCTGCTACTCGCTCTTGAAGCTCACGGTGCCACCCGTACCGCGGAGCTTCTAGAGCGAGTCGCACTTTACGTCCTTCGCGTTGTCGCATACACTGTCAAGGTCACGAGGAGGATCTCGAATTGAATGCATTCCACGCCCGCGTCAAGGCCAGCTTCGCCCCCGACCACCACGACAGGGACTTCCATCTGTTCCTGGTCGTCGGCGTTCTCGCCGGTTTCGCCGGAGGGATCTACAACACCGTCTTCAACAACTTCCTGAACGACGCCTATCAGCTCTCCTCCACGGCGCGCGGCGTCGTCGAGTTCCCACGGGAACTGCCCGGCATGCTGATCTTCATCGTCCTCGCCCTCCTGTCCTTCCTCGGCGACGTCCGCCTGTCCGCGCTCGGCATGCTGGCCGCGGCTCTCGGCGCCCTCGGGCTCGGCATCCTCTCCCCCACCTTCGCCCTCATGCTCGTCTGGATGATGATGTTCAGCCTCGGTACGCACATCACCATGCCCCTGACTCCCAGCATCGGGATGGCCCTGTCGAAGCCCGACGAATACGGGGCGCGTCTCTCGCGGTACAGCGCCTATTCGTTGTCGGCCACGATCGTCAGTTTCGCCGTCGTCTGGGTCGGCTTCCGCTATCTGGCGATGACCTATACGACCGCGTTCCTGCTGGTCGCCGTCTTCTATGTCGCCGCCGCCTTCATGCTGACCGTGATGAAGCCCAACCGCCCCGAAAAGACGAAGGTGCGCCTGTTCCTCCACCGCCGCTACACGCTCTACTATTTCCTGTCCATCGTGAACGGCGCCCGGAAGCAGATCTTCCTGACTTTCGCCCCATGGGTGCTGATCCAGGTGTTCCACCTCGACCCGCCGGTCTTCGCGATCCTGGGCGTCGTCGTCGCCTTCATCAGCATCGTCACCCGAAGGATCGTGGGCCGTGCCATCGACGTTCTCGGGGAGCGCATCGTCCTGTCCGCCGAAGCCGTCTTCCTGGTCGTCCTCTGCATGGGCTACGCCTTCTCCGAGAAGTTGTTTCCCGCTTCCATCGCGCTCATCGTGATCGCCGTCTGCTTCATCCTGGACAATGCGACCTCGTCCGTCGACATGGCCCGCTCGACCTACGTGCGCCGGATCGCGCCGGACGCTTCCGAGGTCACGCCGACGCTGTCCGCCGGCCTCAGTCTCGACCACGTCGTCTCCATGACGATCCCCATCGCGGGCGGTCTTCTCTGGGCCGCCGCCGGGTACCAGGCCGTCTTCATGGCGGCCGCCGTCATCGGCGTCCTGAACTTCACCCTGTCGATGTTCATGAAGAGCAAGGCCCAGTTGGCGAGCCTGCACGAAGTCGAGTCGGATCCGGGTCTCTCCTAGGTCCGATCCTGCCGGATCAGTCGTCGCAGAGCAGCCACGGCCACGCGGATCGCGGCTTCGGGGTCCGATGCGGGCTGGTTCTCCAGGCCCTGCAGCAGGCGCTCCTGATTGTGGATCACGTGCAGGGCGGTGCCGGCGCGGCAATGCAGGACGGCGGAGATGACGAAGAGGGCGGCCGATTCCATTTCGGATGCCAGCACTCCGGCCTGTATCCAGGCGCGCCACTTGCGGATCAGCTCCTCGCCGACCGGCATGCGTTCGGGCTCGCGCTGCCCGTAGAAGGAATCCTTGCATTCTACGACGCCTGCGTGCCAGCGGGCACCGAGGTCCGACGCCGCGGCGGTCAGTGCGGTCAGTACCGCGTAATCGGGCACCGCGGGGAATTCGATGGGCATGTACTCCCGCGTGACGCCTTCCTTGCGGATCGCGCCCGTGGGCAGGATCACGTCGCCGTTCAGCACGTCGGTCTGCATCCCTCCGCAGGTCCCGACGCGGAGGAAGGTGTCGGCGCCGCAGTTGTGGAGTTCCTCGAGGGCGATGGCCGTCGAAGGGCCGCCGATGCCGGTCGACGTGACGCTGACGGGGACGCCGTCGAGCGTTCCGGTGTAGGTGGTGTACTCCCGGTGCTGCGCCACCAGGCGGGCGCCGTCGAAGTGCTGCGCGATCAGCGGGCAGCGCCCGGGGTCGCCGGGTAGCAGGACATAGCGGCCGACGTCCCCCCTGCGGATGTGGAGGTGCATCTGGGTCTCGCTCCGGCCGTCCATGATCTCGAGATGTTCCATGGGAGGTCCCTCGCTTTCGCGGGCGCATTCGTGCGCCACCTCCCCATTATACCTTCAACTGGCGAAGAAGGGCGGAGGTTGGTCCCCCGGCCCTGCAGCATGCATGTCCAGAACGTACCGGCGAAGCAGGTCGTCTCCGATCGCACGTCCTGCGGAAGCGTCGAGGAAAAGTCGGCTGACTCTGCCGAATCGCAGCACGCCACAGGGGAGATCCTCGCTGACGAGTCCGGAAAGGGACTTCCGGATGGCGATTCCAGCCGATTCTCCCATGGCGGCGACGATGCAGAGGTCGGCGCGGGTGAATTCCTGCAGTCCGATGGTCATGGCGCAGGGAATCCGTTGTGGTCGTCCGAAGAGAGGGTCGGGCATGTCCGCGGCGGCGGGTCTGCAGGCGACGTGACAACGTGAGGGGTAGGGTGTTCCGGGTTGAACCCGACCGACTCTGCCGGACGCGTCGATTTCACCGACGAAAAGACGCGCCGGACCCGTCGAATCGAGGAAGGCGTCCATCCGTCGGCATTCCTCAGCGGGATTGGATGCGCCCGTGTCGAAAGAGCGAAGCCGGGAGGGGTCGATGGATAGCGGGGAC
>CAXNDY010000231.1:0-3300 GCA_964201095.1 Saccharofermentanales bacterium | reverse complement strand
CAGCGGGTCGCGGCCTTCGCTGCCGGAGACGTCGACGACGTGGATGAGGAGGCGGGTCCTCTCGACGTGCTTGAGGAACTCGTGGCCGAGTCCCAGACCGTCGTGGGCACCCTCGATCAGGCCCGGGATGTCGGCAAGGACGAAGCTCGCGTCGTCCACGGCGACGACGCCGAGGTTGGGTTCGAGCGTGGTGAACGGGTAGTCCGCGATCTTCGGACGGGCGGCGGAGACGACGGAGAGCAGGGTGGACTTGCCGACGTTCGGGAATCCCACGAGGCCGACATCGGCGATGAGCTTCAGCTCGATGCGGATCCACCGCTCCTCTCCGGGGATGCCGGCGCGGGCGAATTGGGGAGCCTGGCGCACGGAATTGGCGAAGTGCATGTTGCCCTTGCCGCCGGTGCCGCCCTTGCAGATCACGGCTTCCTGGCCCTGGCGCGTCAGGTCCGCGAGGGTCCGTCCGGTCTCGTCGTCGATCAGGAGCGTACCGACCGGCACGCGGACCCGCAGGTCCTCCCCGCCCCGCCCCGACTTCTGGCGCGTCCCGCCCTTTTCACCGTGCTGGCCCTCGAGCTTGCGCTTGTATCGGAGGTCCTGCAGCGTACTCACGCTGGCGTCCGAAAAGAACACGACGCTTCCGCCCCGTCCGCCGTCGCCGCCGTCCGGGCCGCCGTTCGTCACGTATTTCTCGCGGTGGAAGGAGACGTGGCCGTCGCCGCCGTTTCCGGCCCGTATGAAGATGCGGGCGCTATCGATGAACAAATCGGGACCCTCCCTGGATAAGACAGGAGGGCCGGCCTTCGAAGCGGCCCGACCCTCCTGCGGTTGGCGTGGCGGTTCGGTCCCCCGTCACTCGGTCGGGTAGACGCTGACCTTGGTGCGGTCCCTGCCGAGACGCTCGAAGGAGACCTTGCCGTCGACCAGCGCGAAGAGCGTGTCGTCGCTGCCGATGCCGACGTTCGTGCCGGGGTGGATGTGGGTGCCGCGCTGGCGATAGAGGATGTTGCCCGCCAGGACGGTCTGCCCGTCCGCCCGCTTGGCGCCGAGGCGCTTGGCGGTGGAGTCGCGGCCGTTCCTCGAACTGCCGACGCCTTTCTTGTGGGCGAACAGCTGTAGGTTGATATGGATCATCGGATTCACCTCCCTAGTCTAAGGATGCGTCCGTCACCCGGACGTATTTCCTGCCGTAGCTGCCCTCGACCTGTCTGCATCCGAGGGCGAAGGCATCGAGTATGGTGCGCGCCGTCCCGGAAGCGCCCGACGGCATCTTCCCGGGGTCCGGCACGTGGCACTCCATGTGCCCGTCCCGCTCGGTCCAGTCGGGCTCGATGCCCGCCAGGTCCGTCAGGGCCCCCACCGCCGTGTAGGCCAGTACCGAAATCGCGGAGCAGACGATGTCGTCGTTGCCCTTCTTCGCGTATCCCGCATGCCCATCCACTTCGAACCCCCGGACGAAACCGGACGGGTCCCTCCGCAGCGTGACGGAGATCATCCTCTGCCTACCGGGCCTTCTCAGGCACCGATCGCGATCCGGCTGATGCGGACGCGCGTGTACGGCTGTCTGTGTCCCTTCTTGTTCCGATAGCCCTTCTTCGCCTTGTAGGTGAAGACGATGATCTTCGGACCCTTGCCCTGCTTGACGACTTCGGCCTCGACGACCGCGCCGTCGATCAGCGGAGTGCCGACCTGGAAGCCCGTGTCGTCCGAATAGGCCAGAACCTGGTCGAACTTGATGGTCTCGCCCGAGTAGCCTTCGATCTTCTCGATGAAGAGCTCGTCGCCGACCTGGACGCGGTACTGTTTCCCGCCCGTTTCAATCACTGCGTACATATGGAATACCTCCTGGGTACAGTCTCGCCGAACCCTCTAGGCTACCTGAGCATCGGAGCGCAGATATTAAGGCCCGGTTCGTGCGGCTACCGAAGCATCATAGCATGGCTCCGGGGGAGTGTCAAAAGGAAAAGCCCATCCTTTCGGACGGGCTTCTCCGATTCCATGAAGATCCGCGCTTGAATGGCGTGCTACTCGATTCCAGCCGTGAAGGTGACGCTGCCGAAGGGGTATTCGGCCGTAGCGGGATTCTCGACGATGCTCTTCACGAAGACGCCGGAATAGTTGGGGGAGATGTTCTTGCCCTGGACGGTGAAATTCGTGAAGTACGAGGAGGAGGCCGGGTAGGTCTTCGGGCCGAAGGAGTAGCCGGCCTTGTAGAGGTGGTTCTCGCCGTAGTAGCCGGTGCCTCGCTCGAGCTGCCAGCGGCCGTCCGCCTGGAGGATCGAGACGCCATAGTGCCACTCGCCGTTCGCCTTGTCCACGCTCATGTTCCATTCGGTCTTCTGGGAAATCGCGGGCGCCTCGCTGGCGCGGCTGAAATTGCGGTCGAGCACGTTCTCGTCGACGTGATAGATGGCGAGGCCGTGGATCTTCGAGCCGTCGATGCCGAGTGCCGCGCTGCTGCGGCCGAGGCCCGTGTCGAAGGTACCGGGAACCTGACTGCGATATTCGACCAGGAAGTATTCGCTATCGCCGGTTCCGGGGACGACGATCTTCACGACACCGCCGCCCTTGGAGACGGGAGCGAGGGTATAGGGTTTGCTTCCGCGTGCCGACACGGTCGTAAGGTCGCTTCCATCCGCGAAGCCGAGGTAGACACGGCACCAGGCATCGAGCATGACCGGTGTGTTGCCGGAATACTGGGGAGCGTTGGGCCAACGGGTCCAGGAGCCGCTGGACATCAGGGAATAGATGCCGGTTCCTTCGGACTCGTATCCGTAGTCGTATTCGTCCGGGGCGCCCATGACGTGGGCGTATTCATGCGCGTAGACGCCGACGTCGGGCGGGTAGGGACCGGACACCGCTCCCGTGAAGCCGGTCAGGTCTCCGCCGACCTCGGGCTCGATGGAGTAGTTGTTGACGTAGACGCCGTCGACGGGGAAGCCCTTGGCGACGGAATCGTACTTGCCGTCATCGGTGAGCCAGGTCGCGTCGCCGGTCTGGGCATACTGCCAGTAGCAGTAGGCCGAAGCATATTCCCAGCTGTGGGACCAGATGATGTCCGAGGCGCCGTTCCATTCCGCACCGCTGCCGGCGTGGATGAAGAAGACGTTCTGGATGGACTCGCCGGGAGCCGCGTACTGGGAGAAGTCGACCGGATTCACCGGGTCGGTGTCGGCCGCCACGATCGCGTCGATCAGGATCTCTCCGATCGAATAGTCCGCATTGGCGTTGGAGAGACCCAGGGGGCCATAGGCCTTGCCGATGGCATAGTAGGAGTACGGGTGCGGGAGCGTGACGCGGACG
>CAXNDY010000230.1:0-3300 GCA_964201095.1 Saccharofermentanales bacterium | reverse complement strand
ATGTCGAGGCTCTCCTCCACGCGGAAGTTCGCGATCTGGCCCAGCGCATGCGCGCCGGCGTCCGTGCGCCCGCTGCCGACGATCTCGACGGGGTGGGCGAGCCGCTCCGAAAGGACGTGCTCGATCTTGGCCTGGATGGTGGACTCCCCCTCGCCGAGGCGCTGCCAGCCCTTGTAGCGGCCGCCGTCGTACGAGATCGTGAGCTTGTAGTTGTGCATGGGTTCTCCTTATGGGGTTCGCCTTCGAGGGCAGGTCTATTCGGGTGACACGAAGATCCCGAAAGACGGTGGAAAGAAGCCGAGCAGGACGAACACCACGACGAGGAGGGCGACGACCACGACGGACGCCTTCCAGAAACGCGTGAAGTCGCGCCGGCTCTTCAGGAAACGGTAGATCAGGGTCTGGCAGACGAGTTCCATGACGATGGAAAGCACGAAGTCCACGAGGAAGAGTTCCTTCCCGAGGACCGAGGAGTAGCCGAGCACGATCAGGGGGACCCCCACGACGATGGTCGAAAGGCCCACGGCCGCCCCGACGAGGAAGGTCCGATTGCCGCGGAACAACGTGAAGTACAGGATGGCGTTCACGAGGAGACCGCCGAAGAACAGGATCTTCATGTGCTCCCAGATGCTCTCGTTGATCGCGCACACCAGCATCAGCGGCGCAAATCCGGTCTTGTCGTATCCGAAATGGAACGCCGCGCTGGCGACGAAGGCGAGGACGCCTCCCCAGAGCAACCAGCGGACCTGCCTTGTTTCCAGACCGACCTTGTTCGATGTCGCTTCCATGTCTCCCTACCTGCGCCTTCTTTGTATTCTGCGGCACGGCTTACCATTTCCGCATCCGTATTGTATCATGTCGGAATGATGAAACTCCTCCGCGCCGCCTTCCTGACCACGATTCCCGTCCTGACGGGCTATATCGTCGTCGGCATCGCCTTCGGCCTGCTGCTGCAGAAGGCCGGGTACGGCGTCGTCTGGGCCGTGCTGATGAGCGTCCTCGTCTACGCCGGTTCCATGCAGTTCGTCGCCGTCGCCCTGCTCGCGGACGGCTCCGGACTCCTCGCCGTCGCCGCCGTCACGTTCTTCGTCAACATCCGACACTTCTTCTATGGGCTATCGTTCCTCGACGTTTTCCGCGACATGGGCCGCAAGCGCGGCTACATGATCTTCTCGCTGACCGACGAGACCTACTCCCTGCTCTGCACGGCCAAGCCCCCCGAGGGTGTCGACCGCGACCGCTACTTCTTCACGATTTCGCTGCTGGACCAGATCTACTGGGTCACCGGTTCCGTCATCGGGTCCCTCGCCGGCTCCCTGATCCCCTTCGCCACGACCGGTCTCGAGTTCGCCATGACGGCGCTCTTCATGGTCATCCTCGTCGAGCAGTGGGCGGCCTTCCGCACCCACGAGCCCGTCTTCGTCGGCTTCGCGGCGGCGCTGTCCTCCCTCCTCGTCTTCGGTCCGAAGAACTTCCTCGTGCCGGCCCTCGCCCTGATCGTGCTGGCCCTGCTGCTCCTCAGGAAGAGGCTGGGTTCGGAGACCTCCTCCCTGCCGCAACCGGAATCTCCTCCCATCGAGAGGAACCTCCCATGAGCGCGGCGGATCTGCGCACCCTCGCCCTCATCCTCGTCGCGGCCGCGATGACCTTCGCCACGCGCGCCCTGCCCTTCGCGCTGTTCGGCAGAAAAAAGGGCGGCACCCCGCCCCTCGTCCTGTTCCTGGGCACGTATCTTCCGCCCGCGATCATCTCCATGCTGGTGGTCTACTGCCTCAAGGACGTGCAGCCGCTGGCCTACCCCTATGGCGCTCCCGAGGCGATCGCGCTGGCCGTCGTCGCCCTGCTCCACGTCTGGAAGCGCAACTTCCTGCTCAGCATCTTCGGCGGGACGGTCCTCTACATGGCGGCCGTCCAGCTCGTGTTCGTACGCTAGGCGGATTGCCCGTTCCGGAAATCCTAGTAGCCCAGCTCCTTCAACAGCGACGACAGGCGCGCGAGCCGCTCGCCGAGCAGTTCGTCGTCCTGTGCGAGCGCCTGGGCGAACAGTTTCACGTCCTCGTCGATCCTCTCGTTGTCCGTGCAGACGGCGACGGACATGGCCCGGCCCTGCAGCGCGATGCGGTCGATCAGGGGCTTCTCCGCTTCGTAGCCCTTCGGGAACTTGTAGGATTCCTCCTGGAAGTACAGCTTGGTGCGCGCGACCAGGATCGCGAGGTCGAGCACGCGGTGCAGCGGCATCTCCTCGGACTGGCGGGACCACTTCTCACCGGTATGGCGCCAGACCTTGGCGGAGATGTCGACGCGTCCGCGGTCGTTCCACTGAGCGAGGCCGAGGGACAGGCCTTGCGCGTCGGTGTCGCGGGCATAGCGGCCGTCGACGGTCCCGTAGTCTTCCGAGACGACGACGGGCTTGTGCTTGAGGGTAAATGAGGCTTCACGCCAGTCGCAGGATCTTCGGGTGCCGGAGTCTGAAGTGGGTGTGAAACCAGATCGCGAAGGCGAATCCAGCCGAGCAGGTCAGGAGGACCAGTCCGATCCAGGATGCGGCTTGTACGTCTCCCTCGGATACCGCCCCGATCCAGCGGTCGATGGTCCGATTGAAGATCAACGCAAGGGACAGCGCGGTCTCGATGCCCACGGCGGACCATCCGACGATGGCCAGCTCGCGGCTTGTCCCGGGCACGCACTGGCCCCTGTACAACGGGGTCTGCAGGAAGTCGGCGTCGGGGGTTCCGCCCTCCAGCACGCGCAGGAGATTGCCCAGAATCACCGATACCCGACTCTGGACCGTTTCGTCGGTAGCCGGGTCGCACGAATCTCCCAGGTCGGTCGTCAGGATGCGGCTTCCATTGAAGAGACAGATGCGGGTGTAATCGTCTGGTCGATTCCGGATCCCGGCGCGGATGCCGATGGCGTGGAAGGGGCTCAGCGCATCGGAATTCGGGACGAAGCCGAATTCGATGGAGTCGGTCCGACCCTTTCTTGTCCTGCGGTATTCCGGATAGGCGCCCGTGAAGCCCTTCTGCTGAAGGAAGCCGTCCGCAGCGGAGACGAGCCCCTCGAAACCAGGGATCCGGGTCGGCTTCGGAGGCGGGAACCGTGACATGACCCGATCGATTCGATCGTCGATCTCCTTCAGGAGCAGCTGCGCTTCCAACGCGTTCATGAATCGCGCCATTTCGCGGTCCAACGCCTTCCGGACTTCACCGGAGGGGCGGTGTCCGTCGGACGATAGGCCGTTGCGATATGCCTGGAATGCCGCGTGAAGCGAGTCGTGCCGCCCGGAGAGGAAGGCGAGGA
>CAXNDY010000229.1:0-3304 GCA_964201095.1 Saccharofermentanales bacterium | reverse complement strand
ATTCGAAATGCGGCCCTGCTTTCGATCGCCCGCTTCCTGCCGAACCTGGGCATCTTCCTGCTGGACCTGTTCGTCCTGCTGCTCCTGCCTCTCGCCATCGTCTACGTCGCCCCCCAGGTCTACGTCATCTTCCTTTTCTTCTATTACCTCTTCTTCGCCTTCGGGTTCACGTTCCTGCTGAACAACTTCTTCGTCTACCGTCAGCTTCGGAAGTACATGATCGACAACCACCAGGCCGAAGCCATCCCGCCGAAAAGCACCGAAGCCCCCCAGGAATAGTGAGGGGTTCGCGTTCGAAGAAGGACCGCCGGAAAAACCGGCGGTCCTTTTCCTTGCGAGCGATGGTTTCGGGGATACCGGATCAGGTCGAGGCGATCAGGTCCTTCATGCTGTACAGTCCGGGAGCCTTTCCCACCAGGAAGCGGGCCGCCTTGAGGGCTCCATGCGCGAAGACGTCGCGCGACTGGGCGCTGTGGCGGATCTCGATCACCTCGTCGGGTCCGGCGAAGAGAAGGGTGTGCTCCCCGACGATGCTGCCTCCGCGGATCGCGTGGATGCCGAGCTCGTTTCCATCTCGCTTCCCTCGGACGGCGTGGCGGTCGTATACATAGTGCAAGCGGTGGTCCAGGGCTTCGTTGACGCGGTCGGCGATCATCAGTGCGGTGCCGGACGGCGCATCGAGCTTCTGGTTGTGGTGCGCCTCGACGAGCTCGATGTCGAATTCGGGATGGAGGACCGCGGCGGCCTTGGCCGCAAGGTCGAGAAGCAGGTTGATGCCGAGGGACATGTTGGCGGACACGAATACGGGAATCCGGTCCGACGCGGCCTTCAAGACCTCCCTATGCGATGCTTCCAGACCGGTCGTCGCGACGACCACGGGCAGCGTGTGGCGAAGCGCGAAGGCGATCAGGGAGGGAAGGGCGGCGGGGTTCGAGAAATCGATGAGGACGTCGGGCGAAACGGTGCAGGACTCGAAGCCGGAAAATACGGGATAATCGAAGAGAACGGCCGGGTTCGTGTCGATGCCGCCGACGACTTCGACGGTTCCGCCGGCTGCGGAAAGGGAACTGATCGTACGGCCCATCCGGCCGTTGCATCCGACCAGCAGGATCCTCACCGGTCCGGTCGTCGCGGTCGTCATCGCAGGAGCCCATACCCGACGAGGGCTTCGCGCAGGGCAGTCAGGGCGGAATCGCTCATCGCGCAGAGAGGTAGGCGGCATTCCCCGACGTCGTGGCCGAGGAGGTTCAGGGCGGCCTTGACCGGAATCGGATTCACATCGCTGAACAGCGCCTTGACCAGGGGGACGGTCTTCAGTTGGATGCGCAGCGCCTCGGCGGGGTCGCCGGCGAGGTAGGAGGCGACCATGCGGTGCGTATCGGCGGGAATGACGTTGGCCATCACGGAGATGACGCCACGTCCTCCGAGGGATAGAACGGGGAGCACCTGACCGTCCTCGCCGGAGTAGAGGGAGATCCGGTCGCCGCACAGCGCGGCGACTTCGGGGGCCTGCGTGGTGTTGCATTCCTTGAGACCGACGATGTTCTCGACGAGCGATAGGCTTGCGACGGTTTCGGGGGCGATGTTGACACCGGTCCGACCCGGGACGTTGTAGAGGATGATGGGGATGCGGACCGCGTCGGCCATGGCCTTGAAATGGAGGAAGAGCCCCTTCTGCGAAGCCTTGTTGTAGTAGGGGGACACGAGGAGGAGGGCATCGGCGCCAAGCTTCTCGGCTTCCCTGCAGAGCTGCACGCCGTGGGCGGTGTCGTTGCTTCCGGTGCCGGCGATCACGGGAATCCGTCCGGCGACCTTCCGAATGACGTATGCGATGACGGAAAGGTGCTCCTCATCGGGCATCGTGGAGGCTTCGCCCGTCGTGCCCGCGACGACGATCGCATCGGTACCGCTGGCGATATGCATCTCGCAGAGTGCGCCCAGCTTGTCGAAATCGACGCCCTGTCCACGGAAGGGCGTGACGATGGCGACGGCGGCACCGGAGAAAACGACTTTCTTCATGGCCTGGACCTCCTCGGCGTGCTTGCCCCCCGGCGGACCGGAAAGGCTCTGTGCAAGCGCTCTTTGGCTTTTTGTGATGATACCATCCGCTATACTTCACCGTCAAACCATGATATATATTATGCCATGAAAAAGAGCGACTTCGAATACGAACTTCCCGTGGAGCGCATCGCCCAGCACCCGCCGGAGAGACGAGGCGACTCCCGTCTCCTCTTCCTCTCCGCCGGATCCGGCGCCCCTCTCCACCTGTCCTTTTCCGACCTGCCATCGCTTCTTCGCCCGGGCGACTGCCTCGTCCGCAACGATACGCGCGTCCTGCCCGCACGCCTTCTCGGACGTAGCCCGGGCACCGGCGGCGCGATCGAGCTGCTGCTGCTTCGACGGCTGCTGGGCGACGACTGGGAGGTCCTCGTCAAGCCGGGTCGCCGCGCCCACGCCGGAAGTCGTTTCGAATTCCAGAATGCAACCGGGTCCGGGGTCCTGTCCGCGGAGATCCTGTCCGTCCTCGACAACGGCAATCGGACCGTGCGCTTCCACTTCGACGGTCTCTGGGAGTCCGTGCTCGACGCGGTGGGCTCCGTCCCGCTGCCGCCCTACATCAAGGAGAAGCTCTACGACAAGGAACGCTACCAGACCGTCTATGCGCGTCATGACGGTTCCGCGGCGGCCCCGACGGCCGGTCTCCATTTCACGCCGGAGATGACCGACCATCTCGTGGGACGCGGTATCCACGTCGTCGATCTCACGCTCCATGTCGGTCTCGGCACCTTCCGACCCGTCAAGACCGAGGAGATCCGCGACCATGTCATGCACAGCGAATACTACGAGCTCCCCGCATCCACCGCGGAGGCCGTCAACCGGACCCGCGCCGCCGGCGGGCGCATCGTGGCCGTCGGCACCACCGCATGCAGGGTTCTCGAAACCGTCGCAGCAGAGGACGGGACCGTCGCGAAGGCGAGCGGCTGGACCGACATCTTCCTGGTTCCGGGATATCGCTTCAAGGTCGTCGACCTGCTGCTGACCAACTTCCATCTTCCCGGTTCGACCCTGATGATGCTGGTCAGCGCTTTCTCCGGGCGGGAACGGATCCTGGACGCCTACCGGAGAGCCATCGAAGAGAAGTACCGGTTCTTCAGCTTCGGCGATGCCATGCTGCTGGAACGCAGCGATGGAGTCGATGCACCTTGCAGGGAAGAGGGAAGGGGAGCGGACGCATGATCGTCGAAGCATCCGAGGGGAATCCTACCGCACCGCAGCCGCCGGTCCGCTATGAACTCACGCACGT